>JBBSES010000085.1:0-12251 GCA_038239465.1 Gemmatales bacterium | reverse complement strand
CCGCGGGTGCCCCGGAGCCACCCCCCCTCCCACCGCCGCGGGGGGGGGGGGGGTTTTCCCCCCGGGTGTATATGTCCCCCGAAACCCGGGGGGCCAACCCCCCCCCGCTCGCCGGGTTGATTTTCAAAGCTCCATCTTATCAATCCGCCGGCCCGATGCGCAGCACCACTTTGCCCGCCTTGCCCGGCGTGTCGGCCTGGCGCGCCGCTTCCTGGATTCGCTCCAATGGAAAGACGCCGCCGACGTCGCTCGTGAGCGTGCCGTCGCATAATAGCTTGTTTATCTGTCGAAACAGCCGCAGCATGGTCATGACGTTTTGCTTCTTGGCCCAGGTCGAGAGCCAGAATCCCTCGACGCGCTTGCCCTCGGCGATCAACGACCGGGGATCGACGGCCACGGGTTGCAGCGACATCGTTCCATATACCAGCAACCGCCCGCTCGGCGCCAGCGCCCGCAAGAGCGCCGAGCCGGTGTCGCCGCCGACGCAATCGAGGCCATAGGGCGCCCCATTGCTTCCCGTGATGGCCGGCACGCGCTCCTCGATCGATTCGTCGGCGCTGCAAATGACGGCGTCGGCCCCGAGGCGATTTAATTCCTCGACCTGTTCGCGGCGGCGGACGACGTTGACGGTGCGGAAGCCGTCGCGCCGGCCGAGGCGGATGACCATGCGGCCCAGCGCGCTGCCGGCCGCGTCCTGCAGCAGCCAGGCGCCGCGCGGCACGCGCAGCACCCAGCGGATCATGGCCAGCACCGTCGCCGGGTTGACGAAGAACGAGGCCGCTTGCTCGTCGGAGAGTTGCGACGCCACGGGTACGACTTGCTTGGCCGGCACGACCGCGTATTCCGCCCAGTTGCCGCTGACGCCGTTGAGGACGGCGACGCGCGAACCAACCCGGAAGCGGCCGAGCAATCCCGCCCCCGCGGCATCGACGATGCCCACCCCCTCGAAGCCGGGCGTCGCCGGCAGCTTCGGCACGAAGCCATAGAGACCGCGCACCATCAAGAGGTCGGACGGATTGATCGGGCTGGCCAACATGCGCACGCGCACTTCGCCCGGCCCCGGCATTGGCGTCGGCACGTCGCGGATGTGGAGTACCTCGGCGGGGTCGCCGGCGCGGTCGATGACGACGGCTTTCATGCGAAGGTCTCTGGTCGTGCAGCGCGGAACCACCAGCGCCAGCCGAGTGCCACTCCCAAGGTGATGCCGACGAGGTTCAGGCCCACGTCGCGCAGGCATCCGGTACGGCCGGTCGGCAGCAGCCATTGCAGGAACTCCGTGGCCCCCGCGTGGACGACCACAAAGGCCAGCAGCCAGAGCCGATGTCCGGCGGCCGAGGTGAGCCAGCCGGTCAGGACCGCGAACAGGGCATAGGCCGCGATATGCGTGGTCTTGGCAATGGCGAACAGCGATGCCGGGCTACGCAACCCCTCGCCCGGCTGCACGGGCACCGGAAGCAGCAGCGATGCCGTCCAGGCGACGGTATAGAGCGACCAGACGAACCAGCTCACACGCAAAGACGACAGGCCGTTCATTCCATGCCCCTCCGTTGGCAATGCCGACGAAGGGGAATTCTAGGGCGGCATCGCGGCTGCCGCCAGGGGAAGGCGTGGATCATTGTTCGAGCGAAACAGCGAACTCGGGAGATACGTACTCGATGGCGCCACATGTCATCGGTCGGGCAGAATGGGCGATTTACTCTTGACCCCGAAGCTCATCCGGCTACACTTTCCTCTCAACGGAAGAAGAGGCCAGCGCCGCCCGGTGCTCGCCACCTACGCTCCCTTTTCTTCTTTGGAGCCGCCCCATGCGTGCATTGTCCCCACGCCACGCTAGCGCCGTCTCTCGGAAAACCAAGCGAATTCACCCGACCGTCGAGGAACTCGAGTCGCGCACCCTCCTTTCCGCCGCGCCGTTTTATCTGCTGCCCCCCGAAATCCGCGGTTTCTACGGTTTCGATCAGGTCAAGTTCGCGGGGGGAAGCATCCCCGGCGACGGCCGGGGTCAGACCATCGCCATCGTGGACGCCTTCGACAATCCCAACGTCGCGGCCGACCTGAACGTCTTCGACAAGAGCCTGAGTCTGACCAAGGACGCTAGGCTCGATCCCAACACGCCGGATGCCGCGAGCATCTATTCGCAGTACGGCGACGCCAGTGCCTTCTTCAGCAAGAACAGTTTTAAGAAAGCGGACGGCACCACAGCCACCACTCCCTGGGGCATCCCGACCGGCGACGTCGGTTGGGGTCAGGAGATTGCTCTCGATGTACAGTGGGCGCATGTCGTCGCGCCGGCGGCGCGCATCCTCCTCGTGGAAGCCGCGTCGAACAGCACCAACGACCTGCTGGCCGCCGTCGATTGGGCGGCAAGCCAGCCCGGCGTCTCGGTCGTGTCGATGAGTTGGGGCGGCGGCGAGTTCCCCAGCGAAACGAGTCTCGACAGCCACTTCGGGGTGAGCGGCGTTACATTCATAGCCTCGTCGGGCGACAGCGGCGGCGGCATCGGCTGGCCGGCCGTATCGCCCAACGTCGTCGCCGTGGGCGGCACTACCATCCATGCCGACGCCGCCGGCACCGAGACCGCCTGGACCGGCAGCAGCGGCGGCCGCAGTTACTACGAAGGGACGCCGAGCTACCAGCAAGGCCTGAGCATCCACAGCGGCACGGCGACGTACAAGAGCAATGGCAAGCGCGTCGGCCCCGACGTGGCTTACAACGCCGACCCCAATTCCGGCGTCGTGGTCTACGACTCCTATGGATCTTCTCCCGGCTGGTACGTGTTTGGCGGCACTAGCGCCGGCGCTCCTCAGTGGGCCGGCCTGATCGCCATCGCCGACCAGGGCCGCGCGCTCAATGGCCTCAGCCCGCTCAGTTCCGACCAGGCCCTGTCGGCCTTCTACACGCACACCGGCGACTTTTACGACGTGACCTCGGGCCGAAACTACCTGGCCAGGGCCGGCAAGGGCTTCGACCCCGTCACCGGCCTGGGAACGCCCTACGCCAACTTCTTGATCGCCCACCTCTCGGGCCTGACCTTCGCGGCCACGGTCCATGCCGGCACCAAGGGAGCCGCCGGCAAGGGCACCGGCAGCGGCACCGCCAGCAGGCACCTCGATGGCGCCGACCGTTCGACCTTGCCCGAAGCCGTGGGTTTGCTCGCCACTCCACCGGCAAAACCGACCGCTCCGGCAACCGCGCCGCTACTCTCGAATGATGGCCTGCCGGCCCGCGTGCCGGTATCCGCCGGGGTCAAGCCCATCGCGGCCGAGACCGGCCACGTGCTGCCGGATGCCGCTCCTCTCTTTGAGGAAATCCTGCCCGCTCCGCGGTTCGTGGAACCGTTCATCGCCGAAACCACGACGGCGCCGCTAGCCGCGCCCGCGATCCCTCCCAGCGCGGAGGACGCGATTTCCCGGCACGATTTCACTTCGACCAGGTCGGCGCCGTTCACGGACGATCTCGCCCTGCCCCCGGCGCCCGCGCTGATCGCCGCCGATGACCGAGCCGATGATCGAGCGTTGGCCATGCCGGCCCTGATTGCCCTCGTCGGCCTGTGGACGCCCCGCGCCGCCACGCCGCGAAAGGCCATCCTCTGGCATGTCTCGTGATATTCTCGCCGCGCGTCAACGCGCAAAGGCCGGCGTCGAACGATGGCTCGACGCCGGCCTTTGCGCGTTGCGGAATCTCTTCTTACCGCGCCACGCAATACCGATAACTCAACCACTGCGGCCCGGCGACCGGGTGTTCTTGCACGTCGAGCAATCGGCCGCCGGCGTCGGCGATCAGGGCCTCGACCTCGGGCCGCGGGACGCCGTGCATCTCCATGATCGGCTCCACCGGGGCGGCGGTCAGCGAGCGCGTGACCCGTTGCGCCAGATCGCGGAACGGTCGCACTGCATCGCCCAGGCGCGCCCGCATCCACGACTTGCGCGGGGCGGCGGCCTCCGGTTCCAGCAAGTGGCTGGGCAGCTGGAAAATCAGATGGCCACCCGGAGCCAGCAGTCGCAAGAACTCGCGGACGTAGCGCTTGGCGTGCGGCGGCCGAATGTGCTGCAACACGATATTGGAATAGATGAAATCGAAGCCGCCGTCGGCGAACAGGCTCAGGTCGTCGCGGTCGTTGAGAACGTAGCGGACGCGGGGGCCATGCGCGTTGTACTCCTCCGCCAAACGCAGCATCGACGGCGCGATATCGACGCCGCGCACTTGCTCGAAATGCAGGGCCAGCGCCTGCGACAATCGGCCGACGCCACAGCCGAAATCGAGCGCCTGCCCGCGGCGCAAGGGCACCCCGAGCGAAGCCAGGTAATCCAGGGTGACGGCGATCTCCACCTCGCCCGTGTGAAAGAACTCACGCCGGTCCCAGCGATTGTGCCGCTTCTGCGGGTCGGAAGCGATGGCCCACAGGGGATCGGTCTCGCCGAAGCGGTTCCAGTGCGATTGCAGTTCCTTCAAGCGCATGGGAAGCGCTCCCAAAAGACGGTGGGTGGAACCACGACGAGTGCGCGGCCCCGTAGCGATCCAATCGGCGGGAGCAATGGCGTGACTTGAAACGAACAAAACGACTTTAGCCGGCGAGCGGGGTCGCGTCAGCGCCCCGAGGAGACGCGCGCGAATGCGTCAGGCATATTTGCGCCGAATTGTCGGCACCAGGTAGTCGTTCAAGGCGGCGCGCAAATCGTAGCGCGGCGCGTGGCCCCAATCGCGCCGCGCTGCGCCGTCGTCCACGTCCTCGGGCCAGCTATCGAGGATGCGCTGCCGCTTGGCATCGACCCTCGTCGTGATGGCTGCCGTCGGATATTCCGCCACCACCAGCTGGCGGAACTCCTCGGCCGACGGGTTGAACGCCCCGAGGTTGTAGACGGCGCGCGTCAGCCGTTCGCGCGGCGCCGCCGCCAGCTTCAAGAGCGCATCGACGCCGTCGGGCATGGCCATGAAGGGGATGCGCGTGTCGGGCCGCACGAAGCAGGCATACGCCTTGCCCTGCGCCGCCGCGTGCAGCATCTCCGGCGCGAAGTCGGACGTGCCGCCCGAGGGAACCGTCGCCGCCGAAATCAGGCCGGGGAAGCGGACGCCGCGGAAGTCCACCTTGCCCGCGAGCGTGTCGGCCGACAGCTGCTTGTAGAAGTGGCTGTAATAACGCCCCAGCTGCTCGCAGTACAGCTTATTGCAGCCGTACATGGTGATGGGATGGTTGTGGTCGTCCTCCACGACTTTGCCGGCGCGAGCCTTGGTTTCCAGGTTCGGCAACCCGTACGCGGCGATGGACGAGGGATAGACGAAAACGACGGGCCGGCCATGCGACTCGCCTTGCCGCTGGGCGAATTCCAGGAGCGCCATGGTCCCCTCGACGTTGACGCGATGGGCCGTCACGGGGGCGAACTCGCAGCGCGTGGAGAGGATGGCCGCCAGGTGGAAGACGCGATCGACTTCGTATTCCGCGAGGATGCGGTCGAGGAGTTGGCCGTCCGTCACCGAGCCGAGGAACTGCTGCCGCACCATGGCGCCGAGGTCGTCGCCGAGCGGATTGACGTCCAGGGTGATGACGTGCTGCTCGCGTTCCTTGCACAGGTGCGTGATGAGGCCGGTGCCGACTTCGCCGCTGGCCCCGGTGATGAGGACGACTGACTTGCGTGACAAGGGTGAAACTCCTATAAGGCGAGCGGGGGGCGTTAGCCCCCCGTGGTTTTCTAACAGAATTGCACGGGTGGGGCTAACGCCCCCCGCTCGCCTCGCAACCCAATTGAACGCCGCGCAACCACTCCAACTCCCGCGCGATCCCCGCGGCCAAATCGGGTTGCCGCAACTCGGCCGGTAACACGCCCCAGGCATACGTCTCCACCTCGAAGTGCGGGGCGTCGCCGTGCGTCGCCAGCGTTTCGAGGCACTGGAGGATCGCCGGCCGCGTGCCTTCCAGCTGGCCGAAGCGTTCGAGATAGATCGGCACGTGGAAATGCACGCGCCATTCCCCGGTCAGGCCGTGCGTCGGCGCGGATGCCAATGCCTCGGGCAAGTCCTGATAGAAGAACGCCTCCCCGTCCGCCTGGGGCCGAACCGACGTTTGATGCAAATAACGCTCTTCCTTGAAGGTCGCCAGCTGCTCCAGGGCGGCGGCGCGATCCTCGACCGGCAGGCGGTCGAAGGGCACGGCCACCGCGGAGGAGACTTGCACCTTGCCCACCGCAATGCCGGCTTCTCGATACCGGCGCAGCACGTCGGCCTGGTCCTCGAACATCACCTCGGCATGGCAGACGTCGTGGCAGACGCGCAGATAACGCCGCGCAATCTCTTCGCCCGGCCCGCGCAAGAGCCGCTCCTCGAAGAAGCGGACCACGTCGTCGCCGCGCTGCAGGACGCAGCCCGGTTCCGGCTCCAGGCACAGGCAGATCAAGCGGCCGGTGTCGCGTTCCAGCCGCGCCAGCCGAGTGGCTACCTGGCGCAACGCCTCGGCGGCCGCCGCGAGTTTCTCTTCGCCGGGGGCGGGATGGCCCCAGGCGATGGGCAGCGTCGAAATGCTCCCCGCCATACCCGGCGGCAACAGGGCATCCTGGATGTCGATCAAGTCGAGCGTGTAAGCGAGTCGTTCCTCATGGCTCCAGGTGGGCAGGTAGACGTCGTGCTTGACGATCTCCTTGTGGAAGTCGCCGTAGGGAAAGCCGTTGAGGGTGTAAGGAATCAGCCCCGCTTCGGCGAGCCAGGCGGCGAAATCGCGCCGAGCCGTGTCGTCGCGCAGTTGCCGGGCCGCCGACGCCGCCAGCCACAGGCCGACGCCCATCGGTTCGAGGGGACTGAAGAGCCGTTTGACGGCCACGGCGTAGCGCTCTAGCTGCGCTTGCGTGGCCGGCAGATCGACGCCGGCATGAACGTTGGTGCAATAGCCGATGGGGACCGTCATGTGCCGCCTCGCGGACAGGAAGCCGACACATCCTTTTTAAAGGCAAACGCGGCGGGAGGAAAGCGGGGGAGGGAATTCGCGGCGTATTTGGAAGGTTGCGAAGGGGCGACACGAAACGTAAACAAAACGGGTCTAGCGCCCGCCGCTCAGTTCCGCCAGGCGTTTTTGGGCTTCTTGCAGCCGCTTCGGGTCGGTCTCGTGCGTCGTCACCTCGCGGTACAGCTCCGTGGCGCGGACGCGGTCGGCCAGCGATTTGTCGTATAGCCGGGCGGCGCGCAAGCGCGCGTCCAGCTGCGTGTTCGGGTTCCACTGGAAGCAGCGCTCGTAGTACTGCGCTGCCCGGCGATACTGCAAATACGCCTTGCCCTGGTACAGGTCGCCCAGCTGATAGGCGGCGTCGCCGATCTTGTCGCTTTGAGGATAAGCGGTCAGGATTTGCTGCAGAAGAATCTCGGCGCGGCGCTGATTATCGACGTACTCGGTGCCCCAGCCCTTGTCCTTGTACGACATGGCCCGGCGATAGAGTTCGTTGGCCTCGGGGATGTTCTGCGCGGCGTGCAGGGTGGGCGGCGGCACGTCGAGTTCCAGCACGAACGCCTGCTTGGCGATGCGGTGGTACTGACGCAGTTCTTCCTCGGCCCAGCGGGCGCGCTCGGTGTCGCCGCCGGCCGCGTAGTGGGAGCGGAGTTGTTCCAGGCAGCCCTGGTAATCGCGGCGCGCGGCGAGCAGGCGTTCGACGAGTTCCACGTCGGTGCGCGCGGCCGCGGCGGGACGGACGGGAGTGGCGGGCGAAACGCCGACGGGAGCGGCTGGCGGGACGGTGGGGGCGCCAACCGGGGCCGGGGCTTGCGCCAGGCTCGACGAGGCGGCCGCGATGCACAGAAGGCCGGCGATGCAGCCGCGCGAGGCCACGGGTTTATCTCCTCGGATTGCCGTCGCCCGGCTCGTTCGCTTCCTTGCCCGGAGTCGGTGCCGCCCGGTTATCGACGCGGCCAAAGATCATTCGTCCGGCCGGCGTTTGCAGCACGCTCGTCACGCTCACGCCCACCTCTTGCCCCACGTGCGCTCGTCCCTGTTCGACCACCACCATCGTGCCGTCTTCCAGGTAGCCCACGCCTTGTCCCTGCTGGTCGCCCGCCTTGACGAGACGGATAGTCATCTGTTCGCCGGGCAGGGCGACGGACTTCAAGGCGTTGGCCACCTCGTTCAGGTTGATGACTTCCACGCCCTGCAGCTGGGCGATCTTGTTCAGGTTGAAGTCGTTCGTCACCACGCGGGCGCCGAGTTCCTTGGCGAGGAAGACGAGGCGTTCGTCCACCTTGGGGATGTCGCGCAAGCCGGGCAAGTTAGCTTCGTGGACCTGCAAATCGATGTTCGGATTTCCCTGGATGCGCTTGAGGATATCCAGCCCGCGACGGCCGCGATTGCGCTTCAACTTGTCCGAACTGTCGGCGACGGCCTGCAACTCCTGCAGGACGAAGCGCGGCACGATCAGCTTGGCGTCGATGATGCGCGTATCACACATATCGGCAATCCGGCCGTCGATAATCACACTGGTATCGAGGACCAACGGCCGACCGCCTTTGACCTGCCGCGAAAACTCGACGTAGGGAATGATAAAGCGAAACTCGTCCTTGGTTTGCAGCAAGGTGGACGTGGTGACGTAGCAGCAAATAAGGATGATGAGCAAGCGGGCGAGCAACAGCCAGCCGGTGGGCGGTTGGCCGGGGTTGTCCATGAGGAGCGGTTCCAACGCGGTCCAGAACAGGCCGCCGAGCAGGAAGCCGAGCAACAGGCCGAAGTAAATGGCGGAAATGGTGGTGATCTGCTTGCCGCGCACGAGGAGGTCGATTGTTACTGTCAGGGCGCCGAGGGCGAGGACGCCGGCAAAGGCGGCCAAACTGAAGGGCAAACGGTTGTCGTCGCCCTGCGCTCGACTCTGAATGTCCGCCATGATGCCGATGGCGATGCCGAGAAGCAGAATGGCGAACAAGCCGCGCAATAGCCACAGGAGCATGGTAGGACCTCTGGAGAGAGGATGACAACCGCGCGGCCAAAGAAGCCTCCTTCTGGCCCCCCTCCCCTAAAGGGGAGGGGAGAATACAGGTCGCATTACCCGCGCAGTGGGTAATAGGAGTCCATATTACACATCCGTAAACGGCTGGAACAGCTTCCGATACTCCTCCTGCGCGTAGCGATCCGTCATGCCGGCGAGGTAATCGCACACGGTGCGCGGCACGCCATCACGCCGGGCGAGTTGCCCGTAGCGTTCGGGCAGGAGTTCGGGCGCCCGGCAAAACTCGTCGAAGAGCGCTCGCAAGATGCGTCCTCCCTTGGCTGCCATGCGCATGACGCGCGGATGCCGGTAGACGCGCCGATGTAAGAACGCCTCCAACTCGCCCTTGAGGGCACGCATCTCGGGGCCGGGGCCGACGATGACCTCGGGGGCGCGGCGAACGTCGGCCACGTTGCCGATGCGGTGTTCGCGCAGCCGGCGGCGCGTCTGTTCCATCAGGTCGAGGACTTGCCAGTTGATGAATTGCCGCATCACCGTCGGCTGCAATTGCGCGGGACCGAGGGCCGCATGACGACGGCGACTCTCGGCCAGGGCGCGGCGCCATAACTCGACCTCTTCCAGGTCGTCGGTGCCGATGAGGCCGACGCCGAGGGCATCGTCAACGTCGTGCGTGTCGTAAGCCAGGCTATCGGCGGCGTCCACGACTTGCGCTTCGAGCAGCGCCTGGCCGACGCCGACGAAATCTCGCACTGCCTCGGCCTCGCGGCGCTTGCCGTGCAGCGCTTGCGCTTCCAACACTTCCCACGACAAATTCAGGCCGGGAAATTCGGCGTAACGATATTCCAGCGTCTCGATGATGCGCAGCCCGTGCAAGTTATGCTCGAAGCCGCCGTGGTCCTTCATGCAGGCGTCGAGGGCATGTTCCCCGGCATGGCCAAACGGCGGATGGCCGAGGTCGTGGGCCAGCGCGATCGACTCGGTCAAATCCTCGTTCAGCCCC
This sequence comes from Gemmatales bacterium, assembly GCA_038239465.1. Classification (GTDB taxonomy): domain Bacteria; phylum Planctomycetota; class Planctomycetia; order Gemmatales; family Gemmataceae; genus JBBSES01. The sequence continues at coordinate 2,342 of JBBSES010000085.1, read as the reverse complement.
AGCTGCCGGGCGACGGTGCGGCTAATCTGCGCCACTTCCAGCGTGTGCGTTAGCCGGGTGCGATGGTGGTCGTTGGTCTGGCTGACCAACACTTGCGTCTTGTACATCAGCCGGCGAAAGGCGGTCGAATGGACGATGCGGTCGCGGTCGCGCTGGTAGAGGGTGCGAAAGGAATGCGGCGGCTCCGCGTGGCGGCGGCCACGGCTGGCGCGCGTGCGCATGGCGTAAGGGGCAAGCACTTCCTCTTCGCGGTCGAGCCAGTCGGGCGGTTCGAAAAGGTCGTCGGGCGGCATTTACGCTTCCTTCAGGCACGACGCGAGCAGGTCGTAAAAGGCGTCGAGCGATTGCACGATGACCTTCACGTTGGCCAGCACCGGCATGAAATTGGTGTCGCCGTTCCAGCGCGGCACGATATGCCAGTGCAGATGGCCCGGCAATCCAGCGCCGGCGGCGCGGCCGAGATTCAAGCCAATGTTGTAGCCGTCGGGCCGCATCAGGGTATCGAGGACGCCGACCATGCGGGTCAGCGTCTGTTGGAGCGCCAAGGTTTCGTCCGGCGTCAACTCGTCGAGGCGGCCCTTGTGCGCTTTCGGCGCGACCAGCAGATGGCCATTGTTGTACGGGTAGCGGTTCAGGACTACGACGCTCAGGGCCGAGCGCTCAGCGATCAAATTGCGGCGGTCGTCGTCCTCGCCGAGGCCGCGGCAGAGAAAGCAGGCGTCGTCGTCCACGGGAGCGCGCGGGGTGGCGACGTAGGCCATGCGCCAGGGTGCCCAGAGTTGGTCCATGCGGGAATTGTAGAAAAGCGACCACTGGTTGCCAGCTGCGCCGCGGAGGGCGGTACGCCTCGACAGGTTGCTGAAACAACGATTACAATCGCGCTTCTTCCCGTTCCTTCGAGGAGTCAGGCTAATGGCCGTAATGTTCTCTACCATCGCCGAAATACTGCAAAGGTTGGGCAATATCCCGCCGAACCGCATTTGTGCCACGCCGCCGGCAGGCATGGCTACTATGCGCGACCTGCGTGCCGCGATGAAACGCAAAGAACGGCTTTACGAACTCGTCGATGGCACGCTGGTGGAGAAGACGATGGGGCTGAGCGAGTCCATGATTGCTGGCCAGGTCTTGACCGAGATTAACATTTTTGCCCGACAGCACGACCTCGGCATTGGCGCCGGCGCGGACGGGACGGTGCGGCTCCTGAAAGGTCTCGTGCGCGTTCCCGACGTAGCCTTTTTCAGCTGGGACAAACTGCCGGGCCGCATCTTCCCGTCAAAGCCGATCCCGGACCTGGCGCCCGATCTGGCCGTCGAAGTTCTTAGCAAAGGCAACACCCGCGCCGAGATGGAACGCAAACTCCGCGAATACTTCCTCGCCGGCGTTCGCCTCGTCTGGATCATTGACCCCGCCAAGCGCCGGACGGAGGTTTACACCGCGCCCGATGCCCCCGCCGCGACGCTGGACGAATCGCAAGCGCTCGACGGCGGCGACGTCTTGCCCGGCTTCACGCTGTCGCTCGCTGAGCTATTCGCCCGTTTGCCCGAGGGAAAGAAAAAGGGATCACGAAAGCACGAAAGCACGAAAAAGAAACGAGAGTAAGTGCGTTCGGACGAGCGGCATCCCTTCGGTTTGTGCCGATTGCGCCGGGTTAATGGCCGGGTCCAGCCCTCGATTCGGATAGCGCCAAACAGTGGTGCTGGATTTCATTCGGCGTCGGCCTGGCCCTCAATGCGATCGTCATCGCCGTTCAGGTGATCGCCGCCACCAACCAAAACGCCGGCAAATAGAAACGAATAAGGCTCGAAGATGACCGATGGACAGGCAAGGAGGCGTCGCTATCTGGCATTCGCGGCGGCCGCGGTGGGTATCGCGGCCGCCGTGCTTCTTTATGCCGTGCCGCCGGGCCAGGGCACGTTCTATCCGCCCTGCCTGTTTCACTTCGTGACGGGTTTCTACTGCGCCGGCTGCGGCGCCACGCGGTGCGCGCATGCTCTCTTGCACGGCGATGTGGCGCAAGCCTTCGCTTACAACCCGTACATCGTTCTGTTACTGCCGTATTTACTGCTGGCGGGAATGCTGGCGTGGCTTGAAGCCGTCACCGGACGGGCCGCGCGCTTGCCGCGTCTGCCGGCCAATGCCATCAAGGTGTTATTTGTTTTGATCGTGCTGTTCTGGGTGCTGCGCAACGTGCCGGTGTATCCGTTCACGTTGCTGGCGCCGCACGATCTATAATTGGCGAGCGGGGGGGGGGGGGGGGCGCCCCCCGGCGCGGTGATTTCTGGTAAAACGCGGGCGGGCGCCCGCCCCCCCCCCCCCCGGATGGCGCGCGCACCCCCCACCCT
>JBBSES010000084.1:0-12262 GCA_038239465.1 Gemmatales bacterium | reverse complement strand
TTGAGCACCCCTGAGAATGCAAACTCAGGGGCGCTCAAGCCCCCCACTCGCCCGGTTATTTCCGGAACAGCGGCGTGATAAACAAGGATTCAGCCGCGCCCGCCCGCCCTTCCCGCCACTGCTTGCCCGCGCAATCCCGTATTCCCCGGATAATTCAGCGTCGGCAGGTATCTTTCTTCGAGTGTCTTGCGCAGTTCGGGCGCGCGGGCCAACAGCCGATTGAATTGCTGCTTGGTCAGCGTCAGGAAGACCGTCGGTGTCACGGTGCGGACGGTGGCCGTCCGCGGCACGTCGCGCAGCAAACTGATTTCGCCGACGTAGTCGCCGTCCTGCAAGACGTTGAGTAATTGCTCCGTGCCCGCCGCGGCGACGCTCACGCTCACCTTGCCGCGGACGATGACGTAAAACTTGTCCGAGCGGTCTCCCTCCACGATTACCGTGCGCTCGGCCGGGTAACTCTCGGTGACGAACTCGGGCGTCATCTGCGCCAATACCTCTTCGTCCAGGTCGCGGAAGACGGGCAGCAAGCGCAGCCGTTCCACCGTCACCGCGCACTGCTGGCCGTCCTCGCTCAGCTGGAAGCCGGTCTGGTTGCGCCACAGGTCGGCATAGGCTCCATTGTTTCGGAGCAATTCCCCGTGCGTGCCCTGCTCGACCACGCGGCCCTGGTCGAGGACGACGATGCGGTCGGCGTCCACGATCGTCGCCAGGCGATGCGTCACCGAGACGACGGTGCGGCCCTTGGCCACCCGGCGCAGGGTTTCGTTGACGGCGTTTTCCGTCGCCGGGTCGAGCGCCGAAGTGGCTTCGTCCAGAAGCAAAATTCGCGGATCGCGGAGCAGCGCCCGCGCCAGGGCCATGCGTTGCCGTTGCCCGCCGGAGAAGCGGCCGCCGCGCTCGCCCGCGGGGGTGTCGTACCCTTGAGGCAAGCTCAGGATGAAATCGTGAATCTCGGCGGCTCGGGCGGCCTCTTCGACCTCGGCGTCGGTCGCGGTCGGTCGGCCCAGACGCAGGTTTTCGCGCACCGTCAGGTTGAAGAGCAAGTTCTCCTGAAACACGATGCCCATCTGGGCGCGGAGCGAGGATTGCGTGACCTGGCGCACGTCCTGGCCATCGATGCAGACGGCGCCGCCCGAAACGTCGTAGAAGCGAATGAGCAGATTGAGGAAACTGCTCTTGCCGGAACCGCTGCGGCCGACCAATGCGACGGTTTGGCCGTGCGGAATCTCCACGGTCGCGCCGCGCACCGTCAGCTGCTCGGGCTGGTAGCCGAACGACACGTTATCAAAGGCGATGGTCCGACTGAAGCGCGGCAGGGCGCTGGCGTCCGCGGCGTCTTCCACGTGCGGCCGCTCATTGAGGATTTCGTCGATGCGCCGCAATCCAGTGGCCGCTTGCACCAGGCAGGGCAGGCCCCACGTCAGGATGCCAATCAAGTGGGAAAAGCTCATGAGAAGCCCGGTGAAGGCGACCAGGTTGCCCACCGTGAGGACGCCGGCGGTGGCGAGATAGCCGCCGATGCAGACGACGCCCACCGAACTGAGTACGATCGTCAGGTTTGGCACGCGCTCCAGCAAGAAGTTGAGGAAGATGGCCTCGGTGCCGACGCGGGAGAGTCCGTCGAGGTGGGCGCCGAAGCGCCGGCGCGCGTGTTCTTGCAAGTCGAGTCCCTTGACGATTCCCTGCGCGCCCAGGTGTTCCTGGAGAAAGGTGCCGAGGCGTGCTTGCTCCTGTTTCCAGCGGTAGCTGGCGTCCGACGCGCGCCGGCCGAGGTACAGCGGTCCCAGAGTGCTCAGTCCCAGGCCAACGAGGGTCAACAGGGCCAGCTGCCATTCGATGAGAAACATGAAAAGGAGACTGACGCCGATGGACAGCAGGGCATAGAGCGTCATCGGCAAGGCAAAGACGACGAAGTACTCGACGGCGGCGAGGTCGGTGCCGAAGCGCGCGAGGATGTCGCCCGCCGAGACGCGCGTGTAGAAGCTCATCGACAGCCGTTGCAGGTGGGCGAAGAGTTGACCGCGCACCTCGTTCAAGAAGGCGTTGCCGACGCGGGAATACAGGGTATCGCGCGCCAAGCCGGCAATGACGAGAAGCAGGCCGCCACCCAGCAAGCCGCCGAGGATCGTCATCAACATTTGATGGTCGCGTGGCACGATGGCATCGTCGATGAGCCATTGCAGGCTGACCGGAAAGAGGACGGCGAAGGCGACCTCGACGCCGATGGCCAGCAGCACGATCAGCGCCGGGCCGCGCCGGGCCGACAGGCTGGCGACGAAGCGGAACAGAAACGATCCGATCCCCAAGGAAGCGGTTGGCGAGGGCATGGCGGCCCTTGTGGTTCGAGAGAGGTAACCCACCTCCCAATCTACGGGCGACCATGAAGATTTCGTGAGGGACGGATGAATGGGTCGTGGCCATAAGGCCGCGATGGAATCCTTTGCATTCCTCTCCCGTGGCCTTTAGGCTTAGAGATAGTTCGTCACCCCCCCTATTGTTCGTGGACCGGGCCCCGTCGGCCGGGTGGTCCCATGGCGTCGCATTGGCATACCTGCCCGCACTGCAAGGTGCATTTCCACACCGACGCGGCCCAGGCGGCGCCGCGCCAGTGCCCGGCCTGTCGCCAAGCCATCGCCTCTTCGCCGACGCCGGTGGTGGCCGCCACGGGGCAGCGCCGACCCGCAGCGCGTCCCCTGCCGCCCGCTCCTCTCATTTCTTCCGCGACGCCACCCGCCGGTATCCCCATCCAGGCGGCGCGCGTTTCTACCCCGGCCGCGATGCCGGGATGGTTCTACGCGCAGGGCAAGCGGAAGATCGGTCCCGTGTCGCTGGCGCAGCTGCGCCAACTTGCACAAGGCGGAGGGCTGCGCGCCGGCGATATGGTGATGCAAGAGGGCACCGGCAAATGGCAGCTGGCCTGGACGGTGACGGGACTGTTTCCGACGCCGCCGAAGCCGCCCGTACCCGCGGCCCACGCCACGAACGGGGCGGCGCCGGCGCCGAGCAATGGGCGGCCGATGGCGGCGCCCCCGCCCTTGCCGCCCGGCTGGTTTTACGCCCAGAACAAGAAGAAAGTGGGGCCGTTGTCGTGGGCGCAGATTCAGCAGTTGGCCGCTAGCGGGGCAATTAAGGCCGCCGACATGGTGTTGCCGCAGGGCACGGGGAAATGGGTGGCCGCCGGCAGCTTGCCCGCCCTGTTTCCGCCGCCGCCCAGCGTGGCTCCCGTGCCGCCGAAGCCGAGCCCCGCGCCCGTGCCGAAGCCGGCGGAAGACCTCTCGGATTCGCTCTTCAACGAACTGGCGCCCGCGAAAAAGCCGAGCGTGGCGCCGGCCCCGGAACCGAGCCAATCGACCCTGGATGCGTTCTTCAGTTCCGACGATGCCCTGGCCCTGCCGTTGCCCCCGATTCCGCCCCGGTCGCGGTTGCGTCCGGCGGGGTTGGACGCCTGTCCCCACTGTCAGGGGACCGCCTACTGCGGCCGCAAGTGGGACGCCGCCGGTATAATGGAGTGTGGCCCCGTGTGCCCGACTTGCCGGCAGAAGTCCGGCCTCGATCCGACCCACGGCGCCGCCAAGGTCACTTGCTCCTTCTGCGCCGGCAAGGGGTCCGTCGCCGCCGACGAGGCACCGGCCGAGGCGGAGTGGAGCGCCGCCGCGATCGCCTGGCGGTTGCGCGGCCTGGCTTCCAGCGATTCCGGCGATTACGTGCCGGCCATCGCCGCCTTCACCGAGGCGCTGCGCCTCGAACCCGCTTTCGCCGAGGCGTATTACGACCGCGGCTGGGCCTTGCTCGCCACCGGGCAGACCGACGAAGGCGAGGCCGACCTCGCCGAGGCGGCGCGGCTGTCCGAGCAATTCGCGGCACCGGGCGCCCCTGTACAACCACCGCGGCGCTGGTTCGGCCTGTTCGGCGGCAAACCGCCGCCCCCCGATTCCTGACAAGAAGCGAGACGCGATGCCGATCATCGAGGCTAACGATCTTACGAAGGTGTATCGCGTCTATCAGAAGAAGGACGGCTTCCTCGGCAGCCTGCGCGGACTCGTCAAGCGCGAATACAAGGAAGTCCGCGCCGCCGACGGCGTCACCTTCACCATCGAACCGGGCGAGATGGTTGCCTTTCTCGGCCCCAACGGCGCCGGTAAGACCACGACCCTCAAGATGCTCTCCGGCTTGATCTACCCTACGCGCGGCACGGCGCGGGTGCTGGGCCACGTCCCCAGCGAACGCGCCGACGCCTTTCGCCGTCGCTTCGCCCTGGTGATGGGCCAAAAGAATCAACTCTGGTGGGACTTGCCCGCCGCTGACAGCTTCCAACTGCACCGCGAAATCTACTCTCTCCCCGCCGCCGACTTCGCGCGTACCCAGGGCGAACTCATCGAAATGTTCGGCGTCGGCGCCCTGACGCGCCAGCCGGTGCGCGAACTGTCCCTGGGCGAACGCATGAAAATGGAGTTGATCGCCGCGCTCCTCCATCGGCCCCAATTGCTCTTGCTCGACGAACCCACGATCGGATTGGACGTGATCGCGCAAGTGACCATTCAGAAGTGTCTGAAAGAATATAACGCCCAGCGCGGCGTGACCATGCTGCTCACGAGCCATTACATGCGCGACGTGGAAGCGCTGTGCAAGCGAGTCCTGGTCATCACGCGCGGCAAGCTGGTCTACGACGGCCTTCTCGCGGGTATCACGGAGCAGTTTGGCCAATCGAAGCTGGTCAAGCTGCAATTCGCGGGCGAGACGGTGCCGCCGGGCCTGGAGCAATACGGCGAGTTGACCAAGACGGATGGCCCGGTCGCCGACTTGAAAGTGGATCGCCACCGGGTCGCCGAGGTACTCGGCGCCGTGTTGGACCGTTATACCGTCGTCGATATGAGCGTGCAGGATCCGCCGTTGGATCAGATGATCGCCCGCGTGTTCGAGGAAGGAAACGTAGGACATGCGTCCACCGTCGCTTGAGAGTTTGGAACGGGAGGCCGAGAGCATCGGCGCCGACGAGTCTCCCGCCATGCGCGCGCCGCCGGCGCGTCGTTGGGGCACGCTCGCCAAGTACTGGCGTATCTTCCGCGTGTCGCTGGGCGAGCGTCTCGTTTACCGCGGCGATTTCATCATCGGCACCGTGTTGCGCTTCTTGCCGATGGTGACGACCATATTGCTCTGGGAAGCGGTCTTCAAAGGCTCCGGGCAGGCGGAGTTGTCGGGCTGGAATCTCTATGAAATGATCGCCTATTTGTTATTGGTTCACGTCAGCCGCATGTTTTCCTCCATGCCGGGACTGGCGTTCGGCGTGGCACGCAGCATCCGCGACGGCGATTTGAAGAAATACTTGCTCCAACCGATCGACATGCTCGCCTATTTGATGTCGTATCGGGCCGCCCACAAGGCGGCCTATATCGCCACGGCGGCCTTACCCTATGGCGTGTTGTTGTATCTCTGTCGCGGCTACTTCACCTCCTGGCCCGACGCGAGTACGTGGCTTGCCTTTCTCGCGTCGCTGAGCATGGCCTTCGTCATCGGCTTTTACTTTGAAGCCTGCATCGGCATGACCGGCTTTTGGTTCCTCGAAGTAACGTCGTTTCTATACGTCGTCAACACGCTGAATTTCTTCGTCTCGGGGCACATGTTCCCGCTCGACTTGTTGCCGCCGACGTTGGCGGCGATTCTCAAGGTGTTGCCGTTCCAATACCTGGCTTATTTCCCGTCGGCGGTGTTCCTCGGCAAGATACAAGGCGATGCGCTGGCGGCCGGCCTCCTCATCGAACTGGCCTGGGCGCTGACGTTCGCGCTCCTGGCCCGGCTTTTGTTCCGCACCGGCCTGCGCCGCTATAGCGCCTTTGGAGGCTAAATCATGGGCGCCATGCGCTATGTCCGCTTACTCGTCGCCCTGGGCCGCTTCAGCCTGCTGCGCGAGATGGCCTTCCGCGCCAACTTCCTCGTCAAGGTCTTCGTCGAACTCCTCTGGCTCGGCATCTTGTTGATCTTCTACCGCACGGTCTTCGCGCAGACGAGCCTGGTCGCCGGCTGGGGCGAGTTTGAATATCTCTTTTTCGTCGGCTGTCACTTCGCGCTGGGCGGCTTCATCGAGACGTTCTTCATGGAGAACTGCAACGAGTTCGGCGAGTTGGTCCGCAGCGGCGACCTCGACTTCTTTCTGCTGCAACCCATCGACGAGCAGTTCCTCATCAGTTGTCGCGGCATCGAGTGGGCCTCGGCGCCCAATATCCTGATGGGCGGCACCGTCATGGGCATCGCGCTCTATCAGATGAACTGGACCTTTAACGCGCTGCAACTGGGTCTGTTCTTCCTGCTGTTCGCGTGCGGCCTGGCCATCGCCTACAGCTTCCTGATGTTTCTCACGTCCTCCTCGGTCTGGCTGGTGCGCAACCAGAGCCTCTACGAACTCTGGTGGCTGGTGACGAGCCTGATGCGTTATCCGCGCGAGATCTTCACCGGATCGTGGGCGACCCCGCTGGGATGGATCTTCACGTTTATCATCCCCATCATGTTGGTCATCAACGTACCGGCCAACGCGATGGTGCGGACGGTCGAACCGGGCTTCGTGGCCTTCACCATCGGCGTGGCGGCCGTGCTGCTACTGGTCAGCCGTTGGTTCTTTCGCTTCTCGCTGCGGCGCTATCGCAGCGCGAGCAGTTGAGAAGTGGCCGCCTCTTCCGTCCGTCCCCCGAAGCGGTATACTACCTTTTTCCAGTAATTTCACGACAAAACCGGCCGCCGCCCGCGCCGGAATTCTTCATGAAGCCGCGATCCGTGGTTTACCTGGCGCAGCTGGCCCTGCTCACGACGGCGTATGTCGGCGCCGCTTGGCTGGGTAGTCAGTTGCGGACGGTCCACGGCAACTTGTGGCTCTTCTGGCCGGCGACCGGACTAGTTCTCGCCGCGCTGTTACGCGGCGGCGAACGCCTGTGGCCCGCCATCTTTCTCGGCTCGCTGCTGCAAAACATGCTCTGGACGCAGCGGCCCGTCGGCATCGCGGCCGGCGTCGCGCTGGCCAACACCCTGCAAGCGCTTGTGGCCGTCGCGCTGCTGCGGCGCGTGACCGACTTTCGGCCCGCCCTGGAACGTCTCCGCGACGTACTCGGCCTGGTCCTGTTCGGCGCCGTGGTCGGGCCACTAGTAGGAGCGACGCTCGGCGTCGTCACCCTCGCCCTGGCGCCGCCCAGATCGCCGGATAGTTGGACGCGCTTCGATTCGGCCATGTCCATCGTCCAGGTATGGCTGCCGTGGTGGATTCAGGCGGCCATGAGCGTCCTCATCGTCGCGCCGGTCTTGCTGACATGGAGCGTTCCGGCCCAGCCCATGACGCGGCCGCAAACGACCGTCGCGGTCGGCTTGCTCGCCTTCATCGCCGTGCTTAGCGGCTTCATTTTCAACGCCCCCATGCGGCTGGACGATGTCTCGTTTCCGCTTAATTATATCGCATTGCCGTTCCTCATCTGGACGGCGATCTGGTTCGGCCCACGCTGGGCGGCGACCGGCATTTTCATCGTCGCCGTCATCGCCTTTGGCTTCACCGTGCGTAACGCCCCTGGCTTGACGCGCCCCTTCTTTCACGAAAGCCTCGTCGAGTTGCAGGCGTTTCTCGGCATCGCCATTGTCACCACGCTGGCCTTGGCGGCCGCCGTCGCCGAGCGCCGCCAGGCGGCCGAGTCGCTGCTCCGCTCCGAATCGCAGTTCCGTCTCGTCTGGGAAAAATCGGTCGATGGCATGCGCCTCGTGGATCGGCGCGGCACGATCGTACAGGTCAATGAGGCCTACTGTCGCATGGTGGGGCTGGACGAAACGCGGCTCGTCGGCCGGCCTTTCGGCGTGGTCTACGACCCGGCCGAGCGGCAGGAAATTCTGAGCGACTTTCTAAAGAAGCTCGACGCGAACACCCTGGCCCGGCACCTGGAGCGCGAAGTCCATCTGTGGAACGGCCGACGGCTGTGGATCGAACACTCCAATTCGCGCGTGCAACTGGAGGGCCAACCGCCGATGGTCCTCAGCGTCTTCCGCGACGTCGGCGAGCGCAAGGCCGCGGAGGAAGCATTGCGGCAAAGCGTCGAACGCTACCGCAAGATGTTTGAGGCGCACCCGCAGCCGATGTGGGTTTATGATCAAGAAACCCTCGCCATCGTCACGGTCAACGACTCGGCGATTCAACACTACGGCTGGTCGCGCGACGAGTTCCTGCGCATGACCCTGCGCGATTTGCGGCCCCCCGAGGAGGTGCCACGCTTGCTCGAATCTCTGGCCCAGAAGGCGAAGGGATTGAGCAAGGATGAGCGCTGGACGCACCGCAAAAAAGATGGCACGCGCATCGAGGTCAACATCGACGCGCACGGCTTCGGCCTCGACGGCCGCTCGTGCCGCATCGTGATGATCACGGACATCACCCATCGTTTGCAAGCGGAAGAGGCCGTCCGCGCCAGCGAGGCCAAGTACCGCTCGCTCGTCGAGAACCTCGAACAGAGCATCTTCTTGAAGGACCGCGACCTGTCGTTCGTGGCAGTCAATCAGCCGTTTTGCCGCAGCGTCAACAAGACGGCCGAGGAGATTGTCGGCCGCACCGACTACGATCTCTATCCGCGCCGCCTCGCCGAGAAATACCGCGCCGACGACCATCGCATCCTCGACCAGGGCCAGCGCGTCGAGAACGAAGAGCAATCGCTCATCGCCGGCACGCCGCGCACCGTGCGCATCGTCAAGACGCCGGTGAAGGACGACCGCGGCGCCATCGTCGGCGTCCTGGGTATCTTCTGGGACGTGACCGAGCAACGCGCCCTGGAAGGGCAACTGCGCCAGGCGCAGAAGATGGAAGCGGTCGGCCAGCTGGCGGGCGGCGTGGCCCACGACTTCAACAACCTCTTGACCGTCATTCTCGGCAACCTGTCGCTCGTGCTGCAGCGCTGGCCGCCCGGCGACGACGGCCGCGAAATGCTCACCGCCGCCAGCAAGGGCGGGCAACGCGCGGCTGACCTGGTGCGCCAGCTGCTCGGCTTCTCCCGGCGTTCCATGTTGCGGCCGCAAACGCTCGACCTCAATGCCTGCGTTGCCGAGACGGTCGCCATGCTCAAGCGCACCTTCGACCCGCGCATCGGCGTCGAGGTGCATACCGAGTCCGAACTGTGGCCGGTCCACGCCGACCCCGGCCAGGTCAACCAAGTTCTCATGAACCTGTGCCTTAACGCGCGCGACGCCATGCCCGAGGGCGGCCGGCTTAATCTGGAGACCACCAACGTCGTCATCGACGAAGGCTTCACCCGCTTCGTCGCCGATGCGCAGGCGGGCGAGTACGTCCGGCTGCGCGTGCGCGACAACGGCACCGGCATGGCCCCCGACGTCCGCGCCCGCATCTTTGATCCCTTCTTCACGACCAAGGAAATGGGCAAGGGGACGGGGTTGGGGTTGGCCATGGTGTTCGGCATCGTCAAGCAGCATCAGGGCTGGATCGAGTGCCGCAGCGAACCGGGCCGGGGCACGTCGTTCGAGGTTTATTTGCCGCGCTCGCGCGAGGCCGCCGTGTCGCCGGGACCGGCCACGCTGCCGCCGCCGCGGCGCGGCAACGAAACCATCCTGCTTGTCGATGACGAAAACATGATCCGCCAACTCGGCGCCCAGATTCTCAAGCACCACGGCTATCAGGTGCTTCTCGCCGAAACCGGCTGGCAGGCGCTGACGATCTACCAGCGCGAGGCCGGCAAGATCGACCTCGTGGTCCTCGACCTGACGATGCCGCAACTCTCGGGGCAGGACACGCTCAAGCAGCTGAGGCGCCTCGATCCGAACGTGCGCGTCCTCTTCTCCAGCGGCTATTCCGCCGATCAGGTAAAGGAAACCGAAGCCGATGGCGTGCTGGGCTTTTTGAGCAAGCCGTACAGTCCACGCGAAATGGCGGAGAAGGTGCGCTCGGTGCTGGATCACAGCCGTTTGGCCGCGACCCGGTGAGCGGGGTCGCGTCAGCGCCCGGAGCGCGGAAGACGCGAAACGTAAACAAAACCAATTCCATCTGCGGTTGTTTCGCACCGACCGCCTCGACTATTCTCACCGGCCGGAACAGACTCCCCGCCGCACCGCACATCTCGCGGCGGGGGCAAACCCCCACCATTTCACGGAGGAAATGGACTCGATGCGCGCACTTTCCCTCTCGTCTCCTCGCGCCTGGATCGCCATCGTCTGCCTGCTTTGCCTGCGAACCGCGGACGCGCAAATGCCGCCGAAACCCGCCACCCCCGAGGAGATCAAGCAGTACGCGGACAACCTGGGCGACCAGCGTTTCCCCGTCCGCCAGTACGCTTTCGATCAGCTTAAAAACATTGGCCTCGACGCCCTGCCGGCGCTGCGAGAAGCGACGCATAGCCAGGATCCCGAGGTGGTGCATCGCGCCTGGCGTCTCATCGACGGCTGGGCCGCCGAGGGCAAGGTGCCGGCCCTGCTCTTTCAACTCGAAAGCAACCACGAGCCGCAGCGCGCCGCCGCCGCCGAGACCCTGGGCAAAATGGGAACGGCCGCGAAAGTCGCCGTGCCCGCGCTGACCGTCGCCAGCCGCGACAAGTCGGAACTGGTCCGCTGCTGTGCCCGCGAAGCGATCAAGAACATTGAAGCCACTGCCGAGTTGATGCTCGAAGTCACCTGCCTGGACGATCAAGTCAAGATCGGCGGCGAGAAGCGTTACCTGATCGAGATATCCAACACCGGCACCGCCCCGGCGACGAACGCGCGCATCAACGCCCTGGCGCCGGGCAACGTGACCGTCGTCGGCGTCGGCGGCATCGACAATCGGCAGGACGGCCAACGGATCATTACCGTGCCGACGGAACTGCCCGCCGGCGCCAAGATGCGTCTCGAAGTCCGCGCCAAGGTACTGAAAAAAGGCAACGCGCCGCTGACCGCGGAATTGCTCGCCGATCAACTGGCCAGTCCCGTGCGCGGGGCCGATAACCTGCCTGCGCAAACGGGCACTGCCCTTCCCGAGCCACGATTTTCCAAGCCAACAGCGTATCCGGCCGTGCCTCCGCCGCCGTCCCCCCGTTGAGCGCGGCCGACTTCGTCTCGGCGCCGTTGTCGTCGCCCGCTACAATCGCCGCGCTTCGCCTCGGGCGTGATGCCCGACACGTCCCCGCGAACGACCCCTTTTCACCGGAATTCAGGAGAGACCCATGCGCAGCACCGTCCGGGCCGGCCTCGCGGCCCTGCTGATCGGCCTGGTCTGCGGGCCGGTGCCCGCTCAGGAAAAGATCGCGCCGCCGACCCCGCCCGCGCAGCTTCCGCCCGCCGTCCCGCCGCAGCCGGCGCCGCCTCCCCCGGCCGCCACCGCCGTTGCGTTGACCGTGAATGGCGAGCCGATCATGGAGTTGGCCGTCCATCGCGCCTTGCGTGCCGATAGCCCCGCCGGTCGCGCCCTCCCTCCCGAAAAACGCGAGCAGATGCGCAAGGAAGTCATCAGCTTCCTGACCGATAACTTGCTCGTCGATCAGTACGTGCGCGAGCAAAAGGTAGCCGTCGATGCCAAGGAGGTCGAAGGCCGCGTGGAGGAGATGCGCGCTCAACTCAAGAAGCAAAACCTGGAATTCGAGAAGACGCTTAAGGAAATGATGCTGACCGAGGCGGAGTTGCGCGGCCACATCACCGCCGAGTTGCGCTGGGAAAAATTCGTCAACGCCCAGGCGACCGAGCCGATGCTGCGCGACCTGTTCGGCAAGTCGCCCGATCTCTTCGACGGCAGCATGGTCCACGCGCGACACATCCTGCTGACGCCTCCGGCCAACGACGCCAAGGCATCGGAGAATGCCCGCGCTCAGCTGGCCAGCACGCGCGTTCAGCTGGAAGCCGCCGTCGCTCAAGCCGTGGCCAAGCTGCCTCCGACCGCGGACGCGGCGACGAAGCAGAAGGAGCGCGTCCGCGTGCTGGAGGAACAATTCCCGGTGCTGGCCAAGGCGAAATCGGCCTGTCCCTCCAAGGAGCAGGGCGGCGACGTGGGCTGGTTCCCGCGCACCGGCAGCATGGTCGAGCCGTTCGCCAAGGCGGCCTTCGCGCTGAAGCCCTACGAATTAAGTGATGTGGTGCCGACGCAGTTTGGGCAGCACCTAATCCTTACCGTGGACCGCAAGGCCGGCAAGGAGACGAAATTCGAGGACGTGAAGGACGACGTGAAAGACGTGTACGCGGGCCGGCTGCGGGAAGCGATTTTGGCCCAACAGCGGCCTAAGGCGAAGATTGGCAAATGAACATGGCGAGCGGAGGGCGTTAGCCCTCCGTGGATTTC
>JBBSES010000083.1:0-12276 GCA_038239465.1 Gemmatales bacterium | reverse complement strand
TGATGGCCGCCATGCCCCCCGTGATGGTGAGCATGGTGATGGCCACCGCCGTGATGTCCGTGGGCGTGGTGATGGCCGCCATGGTGCCCGCCGTGATGCCCGCCGCCGTGGCCGCGGGCCAAGACTCGACTCGCGCCGGCCAGCGGCAGCGATATGCCGAGTGCTAGCACGATGAGCCAGCGAATGAAACCGTTCATGGGAAAGTATCTCCGAGGCGCCAGGGAGGCGCGATAATTGGATGTCAAATCGCCGACACGGATGACTATTTCGTTAGGGCCGATCACTGCTTCTTCGGCGTCGTCTCCTCGGGTTGGAGGAGCTTGAGCGACGCGGTAGCGCCGCGAGCCACCTCGGGCGATTTGTCGGTCGCGGCCAATTTCAGGGCTTCCATGACCTTGGGGCCAGCGACGCCAATGGTGCCCAGGGCATAGGCCGCTTCCTCGCGGACGCTGACCTCGGGATCGTTGGCCAGCGCCTTCATCAGCGCGGGGAGGGCCAGCTTGGCGTCGGGGCCGATCTCGTTGATGGCGTAGACGGCGGCCAGGCGGCAGCGCTCGTCCTTGTCCATGTTGATGACGTGGATGAACGCCTCGATCGCGTCCTTACCGGTCGGCTTGATAACGCTCAGGGCGTCGAGGGTATGGCGGCGAATCTCCGGGGTGTGGCCGACCAGGACTTTCAGCAGAGCGGGGACGGCTTCCTTCGCTCCCGGCCCGATCTCGCCCAGGGCGTAGATCACTTCCTGCAAGACGCGATGGTCCTTGTCCTCCAAGTCGCCGGCGAGGGCGGTCACGGCCGGCTTGGCGTCGGGGCCGATGCGGGCGAGCGAACTCGCGGCGGCCAGGCGGATTTCGTCGTCGGGGTCTTTCAGCAGCTTGGCCAGGCCGAGCGAGGCGTCGTGGCCGGCCGTGCCGTTGAAGACGCTCAAGGCGTCAATGGCGGAACGGCGGACGGTGAAGTCCTTGTCGCCCAGGGTGGCGACCAGCGCGGGGACGGCGGCGCGCGCTTCCGGCCCGATTTCGCCCAGCGCATAGGCGGCAGCCTGCTTGACGCTATCGTCCTTGTCGGTCAGCGCCTCGGCCAGCGCCTTGGTGGCGTTGTGGGCCGATGGTCCCATCTGGCTCAGGGCGCCCGCCGCCGACAAGCGCACGGCGATTTCGGGATCGGTCAGCGCTTTGGCGAGCGCCGGAATGGCGTCCTTGGCGACGGGGCCGATCTGCCCCAGCGCGGCGGCGCAGGCCTGGCGCACCTCGTCGTTTTTCAACGATAGGCCAGCCACCAGGGTCTTGACGGCCTCGCGCGCCGCCGGGCCTTGCTGTCCCAGGGCAAAGGCGATGGCCTCGCGGGCGCCGACGTGTTCCTTGTCGGCGAACGCTTCCATCAGCGCGGGCACGGCCGATTTGGCGGAGGGGCCGATGTTGCCCAGCGCCACCGCGGCGGCCGACCGCACGGTGGTCTGCGGGTCTTTCAGTGCCGCCGTTAGCGCGGGCACCGACGACCGCGCCGATGGCCCCATCGCGCCGAGCGCTAGAGCGGCGGCCTGGCGGACATCCTCGCTCTTGTCGTCCTTCAGGCTTTCGATCAGCGCGGGCACGGCGGCGTGGGCGGCTGGTCCCATCGCGGCGATGCCGGTGGCCGCCTCGCGGCGCTTGTCGGCGTCTTTGTCCTTCAGCCCTTCGGTGAGGGCCTTCAGCGATTTGCCTTTGGCCCCGGCGGTGTCGGCCAAGGCGATCAACGTGCCCAGGCTAACCAGCGCGGCCAGGCCGACGTTCAGGACTACCACTTTGCGCATGACTCGTCTCCAATCGCGGGAACGGGAAGGAAGGGGAAACCTCTTCCCCCTCACGGATAGAAAGCGGACGCGCGGACGAAAAGGGGCCACGCGGTTTCACGAAGCTGGTTTGTCGGTCAGGCGTGTTTGCCAGGCTTCCAGCTGCAGCGCCACCTGACGCGGCGCCGTCGAGCCGACGCTCTGAAACGCCGCCAGCGCGTTGGCGACGCCGAGGACGCGATACACTTCGGCACCTAGCCCCGGCTGAATCGCGTCGAAGGCGTCGGCGGGAAGTTGCGCCAGGGCACAACCCGTTTCCTCGCACTGGCGGACCAGTTTACCGACGGCCTCGTGCGCCGAGCGCATGGGCACGCCGCGGCCGATCAGGAACTCCATGAACGTCGTGGCGTCGAGGTGGCCCGTCTCCAGCCGTGCCGCGATGATGGCGCGGCGAAACTCCGTCCCCGCCACCAGCCCGGCCGCCAATTCCAGCGAGGCCGCGACCGTGTCGTGAGCGTCGAACAACGCGCGTTTGTCCTCTTGAAGGTCCCGATTGTAGGCCAGCGGCAACCCCTTCACCAGCACCAGCAGTTGCTGCAAATCGCCGACTACGCGTGCCGACTTGCCGCGGACTAACTCTAGCACGTCCGGGTTCTTCTTGTGCGGCATGATGCTCGATCCGGTGCAGTAGGCGTCGGGCAGGTCGAGAAAGCCAAATTCCGTCGTCGCCCAGATGACCCACTCTTCCGCCCAGCCGCTGAGGTGCAGCGCGATGACGGCGAGGTCGAAGACGAATTCGAGCAGGAAATCGCGGTCGCTGGACACGTCGAGGCTGTTGGCGGCCAGCGCGTCGAAACCGAGTTGCTTGCGGACACTTTCCCGATCAATGGGCAGCGACGTGCCGGCCAAGGCGGCGGCGCCCAGCGGCAGGACGTTGACGCGCTTGCGGCCATCGGCAAGGCGCTCGCGGTCGCGCTGGAATTTCTCGACGTAGGCGAGAAAGTAGTGTGCCGCCAGTATGGGTTGAGCGCGCTGCAAATGCGTATAGCCCGGCAGGACGAGATCGCCATGCCGAATGGCCGACTCGACAAGCGCCGCTTGCAAATCGTGGAGGAGGCCATCGAGGCGGTCGATGGCGTCGCGGACCCAAAGTTTCACGTCGGTGACGACTTGATCGTTGCGGCTTCGTCCCGTATGCAGCTTGCGGCCGACGTCGCCGAGGCGATCGATCAAAGCGCGCTCGATATGCGTATGGATGTCTTCCAGCTGGATCGAGTAGGTGAAGTGGCCGCGTTCGATGGCGGCCGCGATGTCGTCGAGAGCTTCGACGATTTGCCTGGCCTCGTCTGGGGTGAGAAGCCCCACCTCGGCCAGCATCCGGGCGTGAGCCTGGCTGGCGATGACGTCGTGCCGATAGAGACGGCGGTCGAGGTCGATCGACTCGGTGAAGACTTCGACGCGCGGGTCGGTTTGGCCATTGAAACGGCCGCCCCAGGTCTTCTGGCTCAAAGCGAAATCCCTCCCGTCGGACGTTTGATTGGCAACTGCCTGGCTAATGAATCCTCCTTCTGGCTCCCCTCCCCTAAAGGGGAGGGGAGCCAGACAAAAGGCTTTAGTCGCGCAGTGAGCAACACATCAGGATTGACCAAAACTGTTGTACGCCGCGCCGGCGCGGCAACCGCTCTCGCTTGCTTTTGGCGATGCGGTTAAGATTACGGAAATGGTGGATGGTTCTCGGGGCGAGGGCGTTGCCATGCCGCGGATGATCGCGTGTTTGTTGTTGTTGACCGGCGTACTCGGCGCCATCGGCTGGTATCGCGCCGACTTGGCGGAAATGGCCGGCGCCGGCAGCTGGTTCGCCGCCGACCGCGGCAATCCCGCTCCGGTGGCACCGGGCTTCGACGGCGACCGCGCCATGGGCTACCTGCGCGACGTATGCGCCATCGGCCCGCGCATCAGCGGCAGCCAGGGGATGAAGAAGCAGCAAGAACTCATGCAAAAGCACTTCGAGGCGCTCGGCGCCAAGGTGTCCTTTCAGCGCTTTCAAGCGAAGCAGCACAGCAAGCGCGAGCCGGTCGAGATGGCCAACATGGTCGTGTCGTTCCTCCCCGACCAGAAGCGGCGCGTCATCCTCTGTTCGAACTACGACACGCGGCCGCTCGCCCACGAGGAGCCGGATCGCCGCGACTGGTCACGGCCATTCATCAGCGCCAACGACGGCGGCTCCGGCGTCGCCTGCCTGATGGAAATCGGCAACCAGCTGAAAGATCTGAAAACGCAGGTCGGCGTCGATCTCGTCTTCTTCGACGGCGAGGAATACGTCTTCGACGCCCACAACGACAAGTACTTCTTCGGCTCCGAACACTTCGCCGAGATCTACAAGAAGGACAAGCCGAGCTATACCTACCTCGGCGCCGTGCTGCTGGACATGATCGCCGGCAAGAACCCGAAGTTCCCGATCGAGCCGAACTCGCGCTTCCTGGCGGGGTCGCTGCAGCAGCAAATCTGGCGCATCGCCGAGGAACAGCAATGCGCCGCCTTTCGGGACCATCCGAGTGACAAGGGGCCCGTGCAGGACGACCACTTAGCGCTGAACAACATCGCCAAGATTCCGGCCATCGACGTCATCGATTTCGACTACCCGCACTGGCATCGCTTGAGCGACGTGCCGGACAACTGTGGCCCGGAAGGCATGGCGCAGGTGGCCAAGGTGCTGCTCGTCTGGGTGCAGCGCGCGAAGTGACTATCCCTTTCCTCCGAGAGTCGCCGTGCCTACGGGGCAGCAAATCGCGGCCGTTCTGATCGTCGTCGTCTTGCTGGGGCTGTCGCTGTACTACGGCCGACAGCAGGTGCAGTTGCTGCGCTGGTTGCGCGAGCAACGGGAATTGCCGCCGGAGGATCGCCGCTATTATCGCCGTCAGGCATGGCTGCGTTTGAGCAGCTGTTCGTTGATGCTCTTCATCGCCTCGTTGGTGGCGGGGTTTTACGGCTTCGGCTACGAGGCCGAGGTGGACGCGCTGGCTAACGAGGTGCAAGCGCGGCGCGAGCGCGGCGTGCCGCGCGTTCTGGACGCCGAAGAGCAACGGCTCGGCCGCATCTTCGCCGTCTATTGCGCGAGTGTCTTGCTGGGGCTGATGGCGATCGTCTTTTTGGTGGCGCTCGACGTGTGGACCATTCGGCGCTATGGCCGGCGTCACTGGCGGCAGCTGCAAGAGGAACGCCGCGCGGCGATTCAGGGGCACGTGACCCGGCTGCGCATCGACCGCAACGGGCACGTCTAGTGCTGCGTCGAAGCCTCGATTTAGGGTAGCGGCGTCCCGCACTTCGTCTGAATTCTGGCGAATACAGCTACTCAGACAACGACCCCCGTAGCTGAATTCGCCAGAATTCAGACCCGCGACCCTAAAGTCAAGCCTTGACACTGCACTAGTCGGGACGATCGCCATTCAAGCCAGCGGCCGGACGCGGACCCGACCCGGCGTTACCACGATGAACCTACGGCGGGGTTTGCCTCGACCACGCTCCAGACCTCTTGCAGGCGAAGCAGGCGGTCGGTTAGCGGCTTTTCGGAAAGTCGGAGAAGAATCACGCCATTGCTGTTGAGTCGATCCCTGAAAATAAGTTCGCCAAAGTCCTTGTCCGCCGTCATGATGATGCGTCGATTTTTCTCGGCCAACTCCAGCCAATGGCTGTCGGTTTCACCGGCGGCCAGTTCGCCCGCGAGAATGAGGTCGTTGCCCGCGGCACGAAGCCAATCCGCGAATACCTGGGGTATGTTTTCGTCGATCAAAAGGCGCATCGGCCAACCGCCCTCCTACGCATCCATCGTCAAGACGGCCGCGGCGTAGAGCATCGCGGCGCGAATGTGTTCCGGTTTGAGGGTCGGATAATTGGCAAGCAGCTGTTCCTGAGTCGTGCCCGCGCCCAATTCGGTCAGGACCAATTCCACCGTCAAGCGCGTTCCCTTGAAAACCGGCTTGCCGAGCATGATTTCCTTGCGCTCCTCGATGAAATCGTCCCAGCGTAACTTGGCCATGTGAATCTCCCGGTTCCGAACCATTGAACGGACGCAAGCGATTATAACCGAAGCGTACGCCATCTGGCTCGGTTTCGATGGGTCGGTTCAATCCAAATCGTCATCCATCTCGTCGTATTCCCGGGGGCGCCGCGCTCGTTCCGCGCCTCGGCTTCTCGTCTTTCAAAAAGTCGCCGCGGCCGCGCATTTTCTTTCAATAAAACGCCGTCGGCGCGCATATAGCCTGTACGGGAAAGTCTTCGACCGACCTCCATTCCCTGGTCCGCGGGAGTCATGCGTTATGTTTCGCAAGGGACGTCTGCAACTGCTTGCCCTCGGCCTGCTGCTGGCGGCGGGCATCGTCAGCCTCGGGCTGGTGGCCGCCAATCGCACCGAAAAAGCCAAGGCGGCCGAGGAACAGGTCGAGCGCAAGAAGCTCGTGAAGGCCATGCAGGACGGCAACTTCAAGGACGCCTACGAAGGCTTCCGCGCACTCGCCCTCGCTCCCACGGCCGATCTCTTGAAGGTCGGCGAAGACCTGACGGCCGGCGTCGGCTGTTTGCAGCAACTCGGCCGCGTCGACGAGATCGACGAGTTCCGCGAAGCCGTCATCAAGGTTCACGGCAAGAACTGGCGGCTATTGCAGACCGCCGCCCAGAACTATTTGCAGACGCCGCATCACGGCTTCATCGTCGCCGGACAGTTCGCCCGCGGCGACAAGCGCGGCGGCGGCCGCTACGTCAACGCCTACCCGCGCGACCGCGTCCGCGCCTTGCAGCTGCTGCAAGACTCCCTGGCGCAAACCAAGGGGGAGACCGACAAGGCCGCCCTGGCTCAGTTCCATCTGCACTTCGCCGATCAACTCTTCTCCGCTGGCAACAGCCCCGCCTGGCGCCTGCAATATCTCACCGACCTGAGCAAATTGCCCGACTACGAGGACGGCGATTTCTGGCACGGCGGCGACCAGCGCGGCGCGCCTGTCGATGAAAAGGGCGCCCCGGTCTTGCACGCCGTTCCCAAGAGCTATGAAGACGCGGCCAGCGACGGCGAACGCTGGCGCTGGATGCTGACGCAGGCCGCCGTTGCCAATCCCGCCCTGGCCAACGAAACCGACATGCGCTGGGCGCGCTTCCTGCAAAGCCAGTTCGGCGTGCAGACGATGGCCGGGTTCGGCGGCTTCCAGGCCGCGAATGACGACACGCGCAAGAACGAGAGCGGCACCTTCGCCATGCACACGCTCGGCGACGACGAGACCATCGCCCGGCTGGCCAATGGCGTCAAGCGCTTTAAGCTGGCGGACGAGTACAACTTCTTGAAGCTTTATCAGCGGATCGCCGACCGGGGCAAGTCGCCCTACGGCGAGCAGGCGCGCGACGCGATCGGCGCCATCTACATGGATCGTCGTCAATATCCCAAGGCCGCTGACGCCGTCACCCTGGCGATCAAGGAATACGGCAAAGGTCCCGAGGGCCAGCGCCAAAAGACGCTCGAGCAGATCGTCGGCAATTGGGGCCGCTTCGAACCCGGTCAATCCCAGCCGACCGGCCGTCTCGCCGTGGTCGATTTCCGCTACCGCAACGGCAAGAAAGCCTCCTTCGAGGCGTATCCCATCGACGTGGCCAAGCTTCTCAAGGACGTGAAGGGCTATCTCAACGCCAACCCCGCGGGCCAACTCGATTGGAACCGGATCAACATCGCCAATATCGGCCATCGCCTCGTCGAGATGAATGAGAAGCAATACCTCGGCAAGAAGGCCGCCTCGTGGGACATCGAGTTGAAGCCGCGCGCCAACCACGTCGATGAGCGCGTCACCGTCACGACGCCGCTGAACAAGCCGGGCGCCTATCTGGTGACGGCGCAAATGGCCGACGGCAACGCCAGCCGCGTCATCGTTTGGATTCAGGACAGCGTCATCGTCAAGAAGCAGCTGGACAAGCAAGTCCTCTACTACGTGGCTGACGCCGTTAACGGCGCTCCCGTCGCCAAGGCCGACGTCGAATTCTTCGGCTGGTACAACGAACACCTGGGCAACAACCAGTGGCGCACGGTCACGACCAGCTTCGATCAGAAGACCGACGCCGACGGCCAAATCCGCCTCGGCGCCGACAAGCAGCCGACGAACCACCAATGGCTCATCACCGCCAAGCAGGGCAAGGAAGGCGAAGGCCGCTTCGCCTACCTCGGCTTCACCGGCGTCTGGTTCAACACCGTCCACGATCCCGAGTACCACCAGACGCGCGTCTTCGGCATCACCGACCGGCCCGTCTATCGGCCCAACCAGACCGCCAACTACAAGTTCTGGGTACGCCACGCCAAGTACGATCAGGCGGACGTCTCCGACTTCGCCAAGCAAAACTTCACGGTGGAGATCCACAACCCCAAGGGCGAGAAGATATCCACCAAGCAGGTCACGTCGGATGAATTCGCCGGCGTCGATGGCACGGTCGCCCTGCCCGCCGGCGCCATGCTCGGCGTCTACAACGTGCAAATCTATCAGCACCACCGCGTCCACGGCGGCACCTCGTTCCGCGTCGAGGAATACAAGAAGCCCGAGTTCGAAGTCACCGTGGACGCCCCCAAGGAACCCGTGCGCCTCGGCGAAGCGCTGACCGCCACCATCCAGGCCAAGTACTACTTCGGCGCCCCCGTCACCAAGGCCAATGTCAAATTCAAGGTGCAGCGCTCCGACTACGCCGCCCACTGGTATCCCGGCGGCGATTGGGATTGGTTCTACGGCAAGGGCTACTGGTGGTTCGCGTCGAACTACGCCTGGTATCCCGGCTGGGGCGAGTGGGGCTGCATGAGGCCCATGCCCTGGTGGATGGGCCATCACGGGCAGCAGCCGCCGGAAATAGTCCTCGAAAACGAAGTGCCCATCGGCCCCGACGGTAAGGTGCAGGTGCCCATCGACACCGCGCTCGCCAAGGAACTGCGCGGCGACACCGACCACCAGTACACCATCACCGCCGAGGTGGTCGATGAGTCGCGGCGCACCATCGTGGGCACCGGCAAGGTGCTGGTATCGCGCAAGCCGTTCCAGGTATCGGCCTGGGTCGATCGCGGCCACTACCGCGCCGGCGACACCGTCGCCGCCAGCTTCAACGCCCATACCCTCGACCACAAGCCAGTCGAAGGCAAGGGCACGCTGACGCTCTATCGCGTCAAGTACAACCGCGACAACAAGCCGACCGAGAAGGCCGTGCAAAGCTGGGATCTCGACACCAACGCCGAGGGCCAGGCCAAGCAGCAACTCAAGGCCGCCGAGGCCGGGCAATATCGCCTGTCGTACAAGCTGACCGACGCCAAGAAGCACACCATCGAGGGCGGCTACGTCTTCACGGTGCGCGGCGACGCCTTCGAGCCGAGCGACTTCCGCTTCAACGATATCGAACTGACCGCCGACAAGCGCGAGTATAAGCCGGGCGACAAGGCCAAGCTGCTCGTCAACACCCAACGCGCCGATAGCAGCGTCTTGCTGTTCGTGCGTCCCAGCGGCGGCGTCTACCTGGCGCCCAAGCTGCTGCGTTTGCAGGGCAAGAGCATCGAGGAAGAAATCGCCATCGTCCAACGGGACATGCCGAACTTCTTCGTCGAGGCCGTCACCGTCTCCGATGGCCGCGTCCACACCGAGACGCGCGAGGTCGTGGTGCCGCCCGAAAAGCGCATCGTCAACGTCGAGGTGCTTCCCTCCCAAGGCGAGTACAAGCCGGGACAGAAGGCAAGCGTGAAGGTGAAGCTGACCGACTTCAACGGCAAGCCGTTCGTCGGTTCGACGGTCCTCTCGTTCTACGACAAGAGCGTCGAGTACGTCGCCGGCGGCAGCAACGTGCCCGAGATCAAGGAATACTTCTGGAAGTGGCGCCGCCATCACCACCCGCAAACCGAGTCGAACGTCGCGCAACACTTCCAAAATCTGTTGCGGAGCCGCGAGACCGGCATGGGCGATCTGGGCATCTTTGGCGCTCACGGTCTGGACGAAATGAACGATGGCCAGGGCGGAGTCGCGTTCGCTGGAGGAGGCGGCCGACGCGGAATGAATAAAGGAGTGCTGTTGAAGATGGCACCGGGCATGGCGGGCAACGCCGCGCCCGAAGCCGCGGCAGCCCGGCTTGACGATGCCAATGCGGCAGCGGACATGGCTCCCGCGGAACCACAAGGGCAGGGCCAACCGCCCGCCGTCGGCCCCGAGCCGACCGTGCGCAAGAACTTCGCCGACACCGCCCTCTGGTCGGCGGCGCTGACCACCAACAAGGACGGCATCGCCGAGGTCTCCCTTGTCATGCCGGAAAATCTCACCGGCTGGAAGATCAAAGTCTGGGCCATGGGCCACGGTAC
Organism: Gemmatales bacterium; assembly: GCA_038239465.1. Taxonomy (GTDB): domain Bacteria; phylum Planctomycetota; class Planctomycetia; order Gemmatales; family Gemmataceae; genus JBBSES01. Next base: position 2,155 of record JBBSES010000083.1, on the reverse strand, counting down.
GAAAGTCGGCCAGGGCGAGGCCGAGGTCGTCACCAAGAAAGACCTGCTCATCCGCCTGCAAGCGCCGCGCTTCTTCACGCAGAAGGATGAAGTGGTGTTGTCGGCCAACGTCCACAACTACTTGAAGTCCGCCAAGGACGTGACCGTCACTCTCGAAATGCCCGGTAGCGTCCTCAAGCCGATGGACAAGCCGGTGCGTCAGGTGCGCATCCCGGCCGGCGGCGAGGTCCGCGTCGATTGGCGCGTCACCGTCGTCGGCGAGGGCGAGGCCATCGTTCGCATGAAGGCCGTCAGCGACGAAGAATCCGACGCCATGGAGATGCGCTTCCCGGCCTACGTCCACGGCATGTTGAAGATGGATTCCTTCTCCGGCGTCATCCGCCCCGAACGAGATAGCGCCACGGTCGTCATGACCGTTCCCTCCGAGCGACGCATCAACGAAAGCCGACTCGAAGTCCGCTACTCGCCGACGCTGGCCGGCGCCATGGTGGATGCCCTGCCGTACATGGTCGAGTATCCCTATGGCTGCACCGAGCAAACCCTGAATCGCTTCCTGCCGACGGTCATCACCCAGCGCATCCTCACCCGGATGAAGCTGGACTTGAAAGACATCGAGCGGAAGCGGACTAACCTGAATAGCCAGGAACTCGGCGACGCCCGCGAGCGCGCCAAGGGCTGGAAGCGCTTCCCGCGCAACCCCGTCTTCGACGAGGCGGAGGTCAAGGCGATGGCCGAGGCCGGAGTGACGCGGTTACTGTCCATGCAGTGCGCTGACGGCGGCTGGGGCTGGTTCTCCGGCTTCGGCGAACACTCCTATCCGCATACCACGGCCGTCGTCGTCCACGGCTTGCAGCTGGCCAAACTCAACGGCGCCGTCATTCCCGATGGCGTCATCGAGCGCGGCATCGAGTGGCTCAAGCGCTACCAAGCCGAGCAGGTGCAACTCATCAAGGACACCAAGGCGGAACTGGCCAAGGACGCCAAGGACCGACGCCAGAATCATTGGCGCTGGAAGGAAAAGGCCGACAACCTCGATGCCATGATCTATATGATCCTGCTCGATCAAGGGAACTCGGACGCCGCCATGCGCGATTTCCTCTACGCCGACCGCGTGACCCTGGCCGTCTACGCCAAGGCGATGTTCGGCCTCGCCCTGCACAAGGAGCAGCAGGTCGATAAGCTCGCCATGATCCTCAAGAACATCGAGCAATTCGTCGTGCAGGACGACGAGAACCAGACGGCATATCTCAAGATGCCGGCCGACAACCACTGGTACAACTGGTACGGCAGCGAGATCGAGTCGAACGCCTATTATCTGAAGCTGCTGGCCAAGACCAACCCGCAAGACAAGAAGGCGTCGCGCCTGGTGAAGTACCTGCTCAACAACCGCAAGCACGGCACCTACTGGAACAGCACGCGCGACACCGCCATCTGCATCGAGGCGATGGCCGACTACATGGCCGCCAGCGGCGAGGACAAGCCCGACATGACCATCGAGGTCTGGCTCGACGGCAAGAAGCACAAGGAAGTGAAGGTCGATGCCTCCAACCTGTTCACGTTCGACAACAGCTTCGTCCTCTTCGGCGACGCCGTCGAATCGGGCAAGCGTTCGCTCGAGATCAAGCGCAAGGGCACCGGCCCGGTCTACTTCAACGCCTACCTGACCAACTTCACTCTCGAAGACCACATCACGAAGGCGGGCTTGGAAGTGAAGGTCAACCGCAAGTACTACAAGCTGACCCGCGTCGATAAGGCCATCAAGGTCTCGGGCGCCCGTGGCCAAGCCCTCGACCAGAAGGTCGAGAAGTACGAACGCACGGAGTTGAAGGACCTGGCGAAGCTCAAGAGCGGCGACCTCGTCGAGGTGGAACTCGAAATCGACAGCAAGAACGATTACGAGTACATCGCCTTCGAGGACCCCAAGGCCGCCGGCTTCGAACCGCTGCTGGTCCGCAGCGGCTACAGCGCCAACGATCTGGGCGCCTACATGGAGTTGCGCGACGAGAAGGTCTGCTTCTTCGCCCGCCAACTGCCGCGCGGCAAGCACAGTCTCAGCTATCGCCTGCGGGCGGAGATTCCGGGCAAGTTCAGCGCCCTACCCACGCGGGCCGAGGCAATGTACGCGCCGGAGTTGAAGGGCAACTCGGACGAGATC
>JBBSES010000082.1:0-12465 GCA_038239465.1 Gemmatales bacterium | reverse complement strand
CACCCTACTCGACCAAAGGGCAGGCGCCGGCATACGAACGCCTTCTTCATTTCCTCTCCGTCGCCACCCGGTCGCGCGTTGGGTTCCAGTCCTTGCGTTCCAGGCCGACGCGCATCCACGCCGGCGGCTTGCGCGCCTCGAATTGTTGGTTGGTCGCTCCTTCGTAGCTGGGCACGATCGCTTCGCGGCCGGCGAGGACCTCGGCCAAAATGCCGGCCAGGCGGTCGGCGCTACCGCCATAGGTCCAGTGCATGGGCCGATCGACCCAGGCTCCGGTCCAGCTGTTGCCATCGTGAAAGGCCCGATACCAGCTATCGCCCACGAGCGTTTCGACCACGTCGTGGTATTGCATCAGGACCGCCGTCTTACCGACGTTGTCGCGGTTAAGGAAGCGTTTCGCCTGATTGGCGCCCATCGTCCGCGCCGGCAGCGTGTGGCGGACGACGTTGTCCGCGATCGTCCCCTTTAAGTCGCGCACCTTGCGATAGGTCATGACGCCCTTGTCTTCGTCCACCGCTTCGACGCGGACGACGGCGATCTGGGTGGCATGGTGGCAGAATGCGCCCAGGGTATCGGGCCAGCCGACAAAGGCGACGCCGCGATTGCCGGCGGCGACGATTGCGCCAATGGCTGCCGTCAGGACGACGAGGCGGCGCGTCAAAGACGACATGGTCTTGCCTCCAGGAATTCGAGGGCGGGTTCACTTCGCCTGATTGTCGATGCGCTCCAAGGCGGCCCGCGCCTCGCGCGTGAGCGCGCTTTGCTCCGAGCCGCGCGTCAGTCCTTCGACGAGCTTGCGCGCCGCCGGGGAGCCAATCTCTTCGACGATTTCGAGGCTGCGCTGCACGCGCCGCCAGTCGGCGTTGGGACCGCGTTGGGCCAGTTTCTCCAGGAGTTGCTCGACGCGGCGGCGCAGTTCCAGGGGCGGGCCGTTCGTCAGGACGCGCTTCAGTCCCGGCTCGATGGTTTTGCCCAATGCTTCCAGTTCGCGGCAGGCCTTGTCGCGGGCGGCGAAGCGTGGGCTGTCGAGTTCGGCGAGCAGGCGCTCGACCACCTCGGGCGCCGGCGGCTTCAGGCGCGCGTCGATATACGGCAGCGACTGGCCGGGGGCGATGACGAATTCCCACGAAGCGCGGGCGTGGACGGGCATCTTGTCGGAGGCGAGGTCGAGCCACAGGGCATCGAGCGCCGCGGCCGATGGCGGCTCGACCGGCTTGCGCAGCCCCGGCAACCAGGTGGACGTTTTGCCGAGGAGATAGACGCCGTTCCCGCTGGCCCAGGCCAGGGCGCCGCCATCGGGGGTGAAGGCGACGGCGTTGACGCGCTCCGGGGCCGTGAAGCGGTGCATCTCACGGCCGGTCGCCGTGTCCCAGAGGCGCAAGGTGTGGTCGTCGCCGGCCGAGGCCAGGATCCTGCCATCCGGCGTAAGGGCCACGCTCCAGATTTCGGAGTCGTGGCCGGGAAAGGCCGGCAAACGGCGGCCGGTGACGGCGTCGCTGAGGCGCAAGCTGCCGCCCTTGCCCGCCGACGCCAGCCAGCGGCCATCCGCCGAAACCGCCAGCGTCCAGGCCCGGTCGTCGTGCCCCGCCAGCCGGCGTGTCTCCTTTCCGGTCGCGGGATCCCAGAAGCGGACGCTGTCGTCGTCGCCGGCCGAGGCCAGGGTCTTGCCGTCCGGCGCGGCGATGATACTGAGGATGATGGCGCGCTCGCCGCCCCAGGAGCGCAGTTCCTTGCCGTCACTGAGATCATAGAGAGCGATGCGCTTCTCGAAGCTGCCACCGACGGCGAGGTGTTTGCCGCCCGCGACGAAGGCGAGGCCCCACGGGTTATGGCCGACGCTCAGCTGCCGTTGCTCCTGGCGCGTGGCGACGTCCCAGGTCCGCACGCTGCCGTCGAAGCTGCCACTGGCGAGCGTCTTGCCGTCGGGGGAAAAGGCCTGGCAGCGCACGCCTTCGTCGTGGCCTTGCAGCGTGCCGATTTCCTTCGCCGTTTCGACGCTCCAAAGAAGGATCGAGCGATCCTCGCTGGCGGTGGCGAGGGTCTTGCCGTCGGGGGAGAAGGCCAGCGCGGCCACGGTATGGCCGCAGTCCAGGCGCGATGGCTCGGGAATCGCAGGCTCGGCCGCCGCCGTCGAACCGTGGAAACAGACCACCAGCGCGATCGTGAGCAGTCCACGCGAAACGCTCATGGGGATCCTCCGGCGATGGGGCGTTCTCTCCATAATGCCGTTTGGATGCCGGCGCGGCGCGACGATTTTCCAAACTGACAGCGGACTGACAGCCCGCGAAAGCTTATCATGACCTCTTTGTCGCGATTCGCGCCGTTGACAGGAACCTGCCGATGCCCCGTCCTCGCAAAGCGAAGTTTACCTACGACTACCCCCGGCCAGCGGTGACGGTGGATACCGTGATCGTCGCCGGCAAGAAGAAGCCGCGCGTGCTGCTCATCCGGCGCAAGCACGAACCGTTCAAGGGATCGTGGGCGATTCCCGGCGGTTTCGTCGATATGGAGGAATCGCTGGAAGACGCGGCCCGCCGCGAACTCCGCGAGGAAACCGGCGTGGAGGCCGAGGAGTTACGCCAGCTGCACACCTTCGGCGCGCCGGGCCGCGATCCGCGTGGCCGTACCATCAGCGTCGTCTACCTGGCGCGGGTCAAGGCGAAGGAGGTGGCGCCGCGCGCCGCCGACGACGCCGAAGCGGTGGACTGGCACTCGCTGGAGGAACTGCCGCCGCTGGCCTTCGACCACGACAAAATCCTCGAACTGGTCCGCCATCGCCTACGCAAGAAGAAGTGAATCGAGCAACTCCGTGACCGTGACGTACTCGATGCCGAGGGCGTTGGCCTTCCTCTTTGGCCTCCGCCGCGAACAGGTTCGCGGCCGGCACGTCGATGCCGGCGGTCGCGTCTTCGGCCATCCCGACGCGCAAGCCCGACTGGCACAAATCGCGCGCCGTGAAGAAGCAACAGATATTCGTCGTCAGCCCGCAGACGACCGCGCTGGCGATGCCGCTCGCTTTCAAGAATTCGACATAGCCGGGATGCTGCGCCGTGATGGCGTAGGCCTCGAAGTCGCGGTCGAAGCCCTTGCGCCACAGGGCGCCGAAGCGATGCGTGTCGAGGCCGGGCAGGAAGTCGGCGCCGGGCGTGTGCACGACGCAATGCGGCGGATAGAGGTTGTCGCGCCGGCCGAGAAAGCTGCAGTCGTCCGCCGGATGCCAGTCCTGGCTGGCGTCGATGCGCGCCCAGGGGCGAGAAAGCAGGGCGTTGACGCGCGGCACGATGTCGAGGCCGCCGGGGACGGGCAACTCGTCGGGGCACAGGGACGTGAAGCCGCGCTGGGCATCCACGACGAGAAGGCAACGAGCGGCGAGGGGCAGCGGTTCCATGCGTCACCGAGGTCAAGAGGGCGGCAAGCGACGGCGGAGTTCTTCCAGTTCGCGGCGGAGGCGCTCGCTCTCGGATACGGCCGCGCGCCGACCTTCCTCGGCCACGCGCTGGGCTTCCTCGGCTTCCCGTCGCGCCTTCGTTTCCTGCCGTCGCGCCCTGGCTTCGCGCTGCCGGGCCTCGTGAACTTCGCGCGGCAGGGGCAGCCACTTTTCCTTGAGGGGATCGTAAAACCTTAGCATGTCGCCAGCCACTTCCAGATGCAGAGCCAACACCTTACTCGGCAAGCGGCCCTCGACCGAGCGAATCGCCCCATAGCGCCGGCCGCGCAAGCGATACCCCTGCAAGCGCGGCTCCAACCACTCGGCGTAGGGATCGAACAGGAAATACTCCGAGACCCGGAGGATGTCCCGATAGATCGCCATCTTCGTTTCGCGGTCTTCTTCCTCCGTTGATTCCGAAGTTACCTCAATGACCAAATCGGGCGCCTTCGCCTCCTCCCAGAGCAGGTACTTGCGCCGCTCCCGGTCACTCTTGGGAACGATGCCGCGAACGACGAGGAGGTCGGGCGATACGTGGCAATTGCGATCCCCTTCGACATAGTAAAGGAACATATTGCTGGCGACGTACGCGGAGGGTTCGGCCGCGAACCACGTTTGCAGCAGTTCGAAGGCGTAGAGCGTATTGCGAACGTGAAGCGGCGTCTCGCCCAAAGGTTTGCCGTCCGAATCGGGATAGTGGACCTCGGTCGATGCGAGCTGCTTGGGGACCGTGGCCATGATACTCTCCTTCCAAGGACGCGGGGCCAATCAAGTCGTTGGCGGTAATCGGCGGCGCAAGTCATCGATTTCTCGGCGCAAACGGTCGGTCTCGGCTTCGGCCGCGCGTTGCGCTTCTTCCGCCATGCGTCGCGCCTTGGCTTCCCGCCGTCGCGCCTCGACTCCTTGCTCATGGGCCTCGGAAAGTTCCGGCGCCGTCAGCAGCCACTTCCCCGTGATGGGATCGTAAAACCGCACCATGTCGTCCGCCACTTCCAGATGCAAACCCAACACCTTGCTCGGCAAGCGGCCTTCGACCGGGCGAATCGCCCCGTAGCGCCGGCTGCGCAAGCGATATCCCTGCAAACGCGGTTCTAGCCATTCGGCGAAGGGATCGAACAGGAAGTATTCCGAGACGCGCAGAATGTCCCGGTAGATCGCCATTTTCGCGTCGCGGTCTTCCTCTTCCGTCGATCCCGAGGTCATTTCGATGATCAGGTCGGGCGCCTTCGTCTCCTCCCAGAGCAGATACTTGCGGCGCTCGCGGTGGCTCTTGGGCGCGATGCCGCGGACGAAGAGGATGTCGGGCGAGACGTGGCGATTGCGGTCGCCTTCAACGTAATAGAGGAACATGTTGCCGGCGACGTACACGTCCTTTTCGGCCGCGAAGCGTCGCTGCAGCGATTCGAGGGTCCACAGGATGTTGAGGATGTGAAGCGGCGTCTCGCCCAAGGGTTTGCCGTCCGAATCGGGATAGTGGACCTCGGTCGATGCCAGATGCTTGGGGACCGTGGCCAATGGCGGCCTCCTTCCAAAGACGGGCGACACTCAAGGTGTTGGCGGCAATCCGCGGCGCAGTTTATCGAGTTCTCGACTCAAACGCTCGCTCTCGGCCTCGGCGGCGCGTCGGGCCTCCTCGGCGGCGCGGCGCCCTTCCTCGGCGGCGCGGCGCCCTTCCTCGGCGGCGCGTCGCCCTTCCTCGGCGGCGCGTTGGCCCTCCTCGGCCGCGCGGCGCGCCCTGGCTTCCCGCCGTCGCGCCCGGGCTCCCTGCCGTTGAGCTTCGCGGACCTCCGGCGCCGTCAGCAGCCACTGCGCGGCCTTGGGATCGTAAAAGCGCAGCATTTCCTCGACGGCTTCCAGGTGCAGGCCCAGCACTTTGCTTGGCAACCGGCCTTCAACGGGCCGAATCGCCCCGTAACGCCGACCGCGCAAGCGATACCCCTGCAAGCGCGGCTCCAGCCATTCGGCGAACGGATCGAACAGGAAATACTCCGAGACGCGGAGAATGTCACGATAGATCGCCATTTTCGTTTCGCGGTCTTCTTCCTCCGTCGATTCCGAAGTCATCTCGATGACGAGATCGGGCGCCTTCGCCTCTTCCCAGAGAAGGTACTTGCGCCGTTCCCGGTCGCTCTTGGGAACGATGCCGCGGACGACGAAGATATCGGGCGAGACGTGGCGGTTGCGGTCGCCTTCGACGTAGTAGAGGAACATATTGCCGGCCACGTATACTGTCGGTTCCGCGGCAAACCACGTTTGCAGCAGTTCAAAACCGTAGAGCAGATTGCGAACGTGAAACGGCGTCTCGCCCACGGGTTTACCGTCCGAATCGGGATAGTGGACCTCGGTCGATGCCAGATGCTTGGGGACCGTGGCCATAAGTGCCCTCCTGTCGATTGCCGCTCAATACGCCTTGGCGAACACCACCCGCCCCGCCGACGGCTGCCCCGTCAGCACGCACTTGCCCGTTTCCTTCGGCCGGTTGAACGGCACGCAGCGGATCGTCGCTTTGGTCTCGGCGGCGATGCGCGTTTCCGTCTCCGGCGTGCCGTCCCAGTGCGCCCAGAGAAAGCCGCCCGGTTCCTCGATTACTTTCTTGAATTCGTCCCAGCCGTTGACTTCATGGGTATTAGCGTCGCGGAACTTTTTGGCCCGCTCGAAGAGATTGACCTGCATCGCCTTCAAGACCTCGGCGATGCGATCCGCGGCCTTGTCGAGCGGCACGCCCATCTCCTTGCCTTCCTTGCCCGGCACGTCGCGCCGCGCCAGCACGCAGGCGCTTTTCTCGATGTCCTTTGGCCCCAACTCGACGCGCACCGGCACGCCGCGCATCTCCCACTCGTAGAACTTGTGGCCCGGTTGATACTGGTCGCGGTCGTCCACCTTGACGCTGACCGGTTCGTAGTTGAGCCAGTCGCTCAGTGGCAGACGCTTGACCTCGTCGGCCAACTTGTGGGCCGCCTGCATGACGGCCGTCTTCTCTTCCGGCTTCTTGAAGATCGGCACGATGACGACGTGAATCGGCGCCAATCGCGGCGGCAACACCAGTCCCTGGTCGTCGCTGTGCGTCATGATCAGGCCGCCGACCAGGCGCGTCGAGACGCCCCAGCTGGTGGCCCAGGCATATTCGAGCTTCCCCTCCTGGCTCTGGAACTTCACGTCGAAGGCCTTGGCGAAGTTCTGCCCCAGAAAGTGGCTCGTCCCCGCCTGCAGCGCCTTGCCGTCCTGCATCAGCGCCTCGATGCAGAGCGTGTAGATGGCCCCCGGAAACTTCTGTCCCTCCGTCTTCGGGCCGGTGAGGACCGGCATCGCCATCCAGTCTTCGGCGAAGGTGCGATACACCTCCAGCATTCGATGGGCTTCCTCTTGCGCCTCTTTGTCGGTGGCGTGAGCGGTGTGGCCCTCTTGCCAGAGGAACTCGGCGGTGCGCAGGAAGAGGCGCGTGCGCATCTCCCAGCGGACGACGTTGGCCCATTGATTGATGAGCAACGGCAAATCGCGGTAGCTCTGGATCCAGTTCTTGTAAGTGTTCCAGATGATCGTCTCCGAGGTGGGCCGAATGACCAACTCCTCTTCCAGCTTCGACGCCGGATCGACGATCAAGCCGGAGCCGTCAGGGTTCGCCTTCAGGCGCGAGTGGGTGACGACGGCGCATTCCTTGGCGAAGCCTTCGACGTGTTCGGCCTCTTTTTCGAGGAAGCGCTTGGGGATGAAGAGGGGGAAGTAGGCGTTGACGTGGCCGGTGTCCTTGAAGAGCCGGTCGAGGCCGCGCTGCATCTTCTCCCAGATGGCGTAGCCGTGCGGCTTGATGACCATGCAGCCGCGCACCTCGGAATTCTCCGCCAGGCCGGCGCGCTCGACGACCTCCAGATACCACTTCGAATAGTCGGCGGCGCGAGTGGTCAATTTCTCAGCCATGCGAATCCTCGGAATGTCAGTATGGGTAAATGCGCGGTCGATAAGGCACGGGGAATTTACCCCGAAGGGGTTATATCACATAGCCCAGGGTTGCCACGAAGCGGCTACCCTGGGTTATGACAACACCCATCCACACCTACCCCGAAGGGGTTGCATAGCGGTTTGCCCTCCCGACGAATAGGGTGGCCGCGCGGTTCATTCAACCCTTTCAGGGTAGGCATTTTGGTGGGTCGCCGCTACCCAGGGTAGCCGCTGCGCGGCTACCCTGGGCTATGTGATGCAACCCCTTCGGGGTAAATAAACAATGTCGCATTGTCCGCGTGATTGGCACTAATTGAAGGACAAACAAGACGGGCAGGAGGTGATCGGCTCAGCGGTCGCGGCCCTTTTCCAGGCGCGCGAGCAGATCGATTTGCGCCTCGGGCGCCTCGACGGCGAAACGCTGCCATTCCTCGTTGGTCAAGCGTTGGCCGTGCCAGTGGCGCTGAATCTCGTGGCAGAGGAACGTCTGATAGCGCAGCAGCCGCACCTCCGGCGTTTGCAAAGGGGCGCCGCAGCTGACGCAGTGCGTGGCCCACGCCGGCCGAATCGGAGCGTGGCAACTCCAGCACTCGTCGAGTTTCAGCAAGCCGAGGTCGGTCGGGAGAGGCTCTCCGCGCTGTGCCGCCAGCTGCCAGGCCTCGCGGCGCACGCGGTCGTCGGCGACGATGGCCCGGTACTCGTCACGCATCAGGCTGCCCTCCAGCTTCCACAACTCGAAGCGGCGGATGCTGAAATCCAGGGCGCGCAAGAGATCGATCCAGGCGGCGCCGGCGTGGCACGAGGGGCAATCCTTCGTCCCGACCGGCAGCAACTCGGCGCAGACGGGACACGGCCAGGGATGGGTGGCGGCGCTCATACGTTCCATTGTGTCGCAAACGCGATTGTCGGCAACCCGAATCCAAACCGCCGCGGCGTGCGTAGTATCCCTAGGAAGCAAGTCGCCCCTTGCGGCGGCCCGCCGGGGCGGCTACCGTATTCATTATCCCCTCACCGCGGAGCGATTCGTGCTACAGTTCGGACGGGAAGATCTGGCGGGAAGGACGGGCTTCATGGGCAAACTGACGCGCTTCCAGGCCGTGCGAGCCGCCATGCAAGAACTGGGCGGCCGGGCGACCCACGAGCAGGTCGCCATGTACGTCTCCAAAGAATACGGCATGACCTTCTCCGACCTGAAGGCCCTGTCGCTGTACATGTCCATGGTCAACTCGAAGATGATCCGCAAAGGCCCGGGCGGCAAGCTCGGCTCCAGCCGGGGTTAATCGCTCATCGCGAAACCTAACCAAAACAAGCGGGGTGGTAGCGTCTTTCGCTCCCACCCCGCTTTCTTCTTTAGGTTTCGCGGTTAGTCCTCGATCGTGTACAGGTCGAGCATCCGGCCGCCGCCCTTCTTGCCGAACTTGTACTTCTTGGCGTATTCGATCTCCTGCGTCGGCGCGCGATACGCCTCCAGGCTGTACGCGCGCCAGGTGGCGTCGCCCACCAGGTCTTCGTCGAACTTGATCTGCGGCGTCGGCGAGCGGTTTTCGTTGGCGAAGTCGTACTCCCACGAGTGCCAGCGGGTGCTGCCGGCGTCCACGCTGAACGACTTCCAATCCGCGTCCTTACCCCAGCGGAAGTAATAGTTGATCCTCATGCCGGTCGGGTTCTTGATGGAAACCATGCCGTACTTGTTGGTGGCGGCCTGAGCTTGCGTCGGCACCAGCAGGCTGCCCAGGGCGACGGCGGCGACGATGACGATGGACTTGAGCAGGTTCATGGCGTTCTCCCGTAACTTCGTCGTTCTTGGTGGCGGGGTTCGTTTCGTTGTCCCCTACGCCAGGAATAACGGGAGTAACCGCTGAGACGGACACCGTCGGAACATTTTCCCTGGCTTGCTCACGTTTCGCGAAACGTAAACAAGGCCGCGTGAACTTTCAGAAGACTTTGAAATTTCAGCGCCTCGGTTATAATGACGGAAGAAGCACGGTTCTTTCTTCGCCCAAGGCGAGGTCCGCCAATGACGACTCCTCTACGCATCGGCGCGGTCAATTACCTGAACACCAAGCCGCTCATTTGCGACCTGGAGGAGTTGGCCCCCGACGCCGAACTCGTGCTCGACGTGCCCAGCCGCCTGGCCGACGATTTGGCAGCGGGGCATCTCGATGTCGCACTCATCCCGGTGATCGAATACTTCCGCGCCGGCACCTACGCCGTCGTCCCCGGCATCAGCATCGCCTCGCGCGGGCCGGTATTGAGCGTGACGCTCTTTAGCCGAGTGCCGTGGGGCGACATCCGCCGCGTGGCGCTCGACGAAGGCTCGCGCACCAGCGCCGCGTTGACCCAGGTACTGGCGCGCCAGAAATACGGCGTGCGGCCCGAGATCGTGCCGTTGCCCTTGGAGCAAGCGGCGGAAGACGCCGACGCCGACGCCGTGCTATTGATCGGCGACCGGGCCATGCGGGCCTGTCTGCCCGGCTTCGCGCACGCCTACGATCTCGGGCAAGAATGGCAGGACTGGACGGGGTTGCCTTTCGTCTACGCCGTCTGGGCGGTGCGCGAAGGGGCGGAGTTAGGGCCGGTCGCCGAAGCGCTCGGAGAGGCCAAGCGGCGCGGCATCGCCCGCGTGGGGGCCATCGCCCATCGGGAAGCGCCAAAGCTGGGCCTCGACGCTGGCTTCTGTCGTCGCTACCTTTCGAATATCATCCACTTTGACCTGGGGCCGCGCGAGCAGGCGGGACTGCACCACTATTACATGCTCGCCTGCGAACTGGGCCTGGCCCGCCGGGGGGTGAACCTTGACGAATACCATCACGCGCATCTTGCGGAAAGCCGTTGACGGCGAACGCCTCACGCCCGACGAGGGAATCGCCCTGTTCGACTGCCGCGACCTGCCGGCGCTGGGCCGCGCCGCCGACGCCGTCACGCGCCGCCTGCATCCCGAGCCGTACCGTACCTACAACATCGACCGCAACATCAATTACACCAACGTCTGCGCCGCCGTCTGCGACTTCTGCGCCTTCTATCGCAAATCGGGCGACGCGGACGCCTACGTCTTGCCGCGCGAAGTCCTCTATCAAAAGATCGAGGAAACCATCGCCCTGGGCGGCGATCAGGTGCTCATGCAGGGCGGCCTGCACCCGAGCTTGAAGCTGGAATGGTACGAGGAATTGCTCCACGACTTGAAGACACGCTTTCCGCAAGTGAACCTGCACGCCTTCAGCCCGCCGGAAATCTGGCACTTCCACAAGCTGAACAAGTTGCCCTTACGCGAAGTGTTGCGGCGCTTGAAGGACGCCGGTATGGGCAGTCTCCCCGGCGGCGGCGGCGAAATCCTGACCGACCGCGTGCGCGGCGCCATGACGAAGAACAAGTGCATGACCGACGAATGGCTCGAAGTCAGCCGCGTGTGGCATCAGCTGGGCGGCCGATCGACCTGCACCATGATGTTTGGCCACATCGAAACCCTGGCCGAACGCATCGAAACCCTGGACCGCCTGCGCCAGCTGCAAGACGAGACCAACGGCTTCACCGCCTTCATCTGCTGGACTTTTCAGCCCGAACACACTGACATGGCCCACGTGCCTCCCGCGGGCGGCCATGAATACCTCAAGACGCAGGCCATCGCCCGGCTCTATCTCGATAACATCCCGAACATCCAATCGTCGTGGGTGACGCAGGGGTTGAAGATCGGCCAGCTGGCCCTCTTCTTTGGCGCCAACGACATGGGCAGTTTGATGATCGAGGAGAACGTCGTCGCCTCGGCTGGCACCGTGCATTACTTGACGTTGGAGCAAATCAAAAGCGCCATCCGCGAGGCCGGTTACGTGCCGCGGCAACGGAATGTCTTCTACGAGTGCATCGAACCGGCGCCGCCTCGCGCCGAGCGTTTGGTTGCACTCCAAACCGTTTGACGCTTGCCGCGTTCGGAGCGCTGACGCACTCGGGGCGCTTACGCGGCCCCGCTCCCCTGGCCGCTTGCTCTTGACGCCGTGCCGCGACGCCGTAACATGAGAGTTTTCCCATTCCGGCTTCGAGCAGGATCGAGAGCGTAATGTCCACGTACATGGCCAAGGGCGGCGCCATTGAACAGCGCTGGTTCGTCGTCGATGCGACCGACCAGGTGATCGGCCGGCTCGCGGTGCAGATCGCCACGGTCCTGCGCGGCAAGCATCGGCCCATCTATACGCCGCACGTCGATACCGGCGAGTTCGTCATCGTCATCAACGCCGAGAAGGCGCGCTTCACCGGCAACAAGCTGGCGACGAAGACCTATGCCGCCTACAGCCATTATCCCGGCGGCTTGAAGGTCGTCAGCGCCCGCGACATGCTGGCCACGCACCCGGAGCGCGTTCTCGAAGCCGCCGTGCGCCGCATGGTGCCGCGCAACCGCCTCGGCCGGCAGCAAATGACCAAGCTGAAAATCTACGCCGGCAACAGCCACCCGCACCAGGCGCAGCAACCCATCGAATTCAAACCGCACTAAACGCCGCGCGGTCGAGGGCGTGATCCGCCGGATCGAATTCCTTCGCTCCGCGCTCCGCGCTCCGAGTCGTGCTGGGAGGAATGGTCGTGGCGGAAAGCAAAGCCAAGAAGAAGATTTACCTGGGCACCGGCCGGCGCAAGACCTCGGTGGCGCGGGTGCGTCTGAGCGAGGGCAATGGCCAGATCGTCATCAATGGCCGCGGCCTGGAAGATTACTTCACCGAGGACAAGGACCGCGCCGCCGTCGTCGGCCCGCTCATGGTGACGGAGATGCGCAACCGCCTCGACGTGTCGGCGACCGTTCACGGCGGCGGCTTCACCGGACAAGGCGGCGCCATCTCCCAGGGGCTGGCCCGCGCGCTCAAGGACATGTTCGGCCTGACCGAACCGGCGGCGCCGGAACCGGCCGCGGACGGCGAGGCGGCCGAGGCCAGCGGCGGCATGGCCAAGCGGTTGCGCGACTCCGGCTTCCTCACCCGCGACGGTCGCATGAAGGAACGCAAGAAGTACGGCCGCAAGGGCGCCCGCAAGTCGTTCCAGTTCAGCAAGCGCTAACTTTTCGCCGCGTTGGCGAGCGGGGTCGCGTCAGCGCCCCGAGTGTGGGCAGCAATTCCCATACT
>JBBSES010000081.1:0-12484 GCA_038239465.1 Gemmatales bacterium | reverse complement strand
TGAGCTCCGGCTCGTTGGGCGCCTTGGCGGGATCGACACTCCAGGCGAAAGCCTCGGCCGGCGGCTCGTCCCAGGGGTCTTCCAGGACGCCCGCCTCGCAGCTGCGGCCAAAGAGGTTTTGGTCGATACTGTACGGACTCTTGACGGTCGCCTCGACCTGGATGTTGTGCTTGGCCGCGTAGGCGATTGCTTCCGGCCGCGTCATGCTCCACTCGCGCACCGGGGCGATGATCTTCAAACTCGGGTCGAGCGTTTGAAACGTCACGTCGAAGCGGACCTGATCGTTCCCCTTGCCGGTGCAGCCGTGGGCGACGGCGCGGGCGTTATGTTCGTGGGCGGCGTCCACCATGAGCTTGGCGATCAAGGGCCGGCCGAGCGCGGTCGCCAGGGGATACTTGCCCTCGTAGAGGGCGCCGGCCATAAGCGCGGGGAAGACGAAGCAATCGACGAACAGGTTACGGGCGTCGATGGCCACGGCATCGACGGCGCCGGTTTTCAGCGCTTTTTGACGAATGCGCTCGATGTCCTCTCCCTGGCCGAGGTCCACGGTGAAGGTGACGACATCCATGTCGTATTTTTCGCCGATCCAGGGGACCATGACGGAGGTATCGAGGCCGCCGGAATACGCTAGAATGACCTTGTCGCGTGGCATGAGGGGTCTCGAATTGCTGGTTAGCGACGATGCTCTGTAAAGAACCCGGCGAGCGGGGGGCGTTAGCCCCAATACCGTTTAACGAAGCTCGATGTTCAGTACGATGTACAGTATTTTTCAGGCGATTTTTCAATGTACAAACAAGTGAACATCGTCCTTCGTTAAACGGTATTGGCGGTATCCCCCCTGGATTCCACGGGGGGCTAACGCCCGCCGCTCGCCCACCAAACGTTCGTTTTCATGCTCTCGGGCGAACGCGAATTCATGATGACTTCGCGGAAGCGTGACGAATATCGATGAATTTAACATCGGGAGACGGAGGAGACTTGTCAACCGCTATTCGCCTGCCGCGCCGCTTCCTCGAAGCCATGATCGCGCAGGCCCGCGCCGAACTGCCGAACGAATGCTGCGGCCTGCTTGCTGGTAGGCCCGACGGCCAGGTGACGCACCACTTCCCCCTGGTCAACGAACTGGCTAGCTCGGTCGAATACGCCGCGGAGCCGCGCGGCCTCTTCCGCGCGAACAAAGAAGCCCGAAACGCGGGCGTCGAAATCGTGGCGACGTACCATTCGCACCCGACCTCGCCGCCGATTCCGAGCCGCAAGGACCGCGAACGCAGTTATGGGCCGAGCGTGGTTAGCTTTATTATCTCGTTGGCGGGTGAGACGCCGGAAGTGCGCGGCTGGTGGCTGACGGAAGACGAGGCACGGCCGGCGGCGTGGGAGGTGGACGATTCGTGAGAAGCCTGAACGGTAGACGCAAAAGAGGAACGACATGACTCCACTCAAGGGCATCGTTCAACGAGGACAGATTCTTCTGGCAGTCCCGGCCGACCTTCCCGACGGCACGGAAGTCGCCATCTTGCCGTGGCATCGGGAAGAGCCATCCGAGGAGGACAAACCTCTGGATGAAGAGGAAATCGCCCGACTTTTGGCCCTGATGGAACAGATGCAGCCCTTTGAGCAGACCGACGAAGAACGAGCGGCGGAGGATGCTCGGCGCGAGTCGCGCAAAGCATGGGAAAAAGCCCATTTCGAAGCGCATGCGGATAAACTCGGGAGCATGTGGCAATGACGCGATTTCTCTTGGATACAGGAATCGCTGGTGATTTCATTGATCGCCGCCGTGGCGTCTTCGAGCGCGGGCGCGCGGAAACCACTAACGGCAACACAATCGGTATCGGGATGCCGGTGCTGGCCGAACTGGTTTTCGGAATGGAACTGAGCGCGTCTCGGGAGCGCAACATGCGAAGTCTGCAACGGGCGATGGCCTTTTTAAAACTTTGGCCATTTGACGAGAAGGCCGCCTTTGCCTATGGCCGCATCGCGGCTGAACTGCGTCGCGGTGGACGACCGATGCAAACCATGGACATGATGGTTGCAGCTATTGCCATTTGCCTCGGCAATTGCATCGTCGTAAGTAGCGATTCGGACTTGAGCGCCGTGCCAGGGCTGGCCGTGGAGAACTGGGCAAATTGATGGCGGAGGTCGAGCCATCCGCACTTGAAACGCAAACGGCGAACCCAGCCTCGGGTCCGCCGTTTCCCTTCTTCCCAGCGCCCTACTTGATCTTCAAAGCCGTGTGCAACTCCTCAATCGCCTTGCTGACGGCGAACAGCGCCTTCGCGTGATGTTCGTGTCCTGACTTGAGTTGGCCCTTGACGGTTTCCAGCTGCTGTACGGCTTGCTTCAGCTGGGCGTCGGAGACTTCTTGCGGCTCCTTCATGCCTTTGTCACCCGTCTTCGATGTGGCGGCGGGCTTCGGTTCGGCCGCCTTGCCAGCGGGGTGGTGATGGTGCGTCAGGCTGTGGATGGCCAGCGAGATTTCGTGGACCACGCGGGCGCGATGGCCCTTGTAATCGTGATCGGCCTTTTCGAGCAATTGTTTCGTCGAGTGTAACTCGCCGACGATCTGATGGTCCTGCGATTGAGCGCCGCCTTTATGCGGAGTCGGCGTATTCGGCCGCGCCGCGTTGGCTGATTCCGTACCCGTCAGAACGGCCAGGGAAAGACAGGCGGCCGTCGCCAGGCAGAACGAACGTCGTGGATGGGAGAGCATGAAAACCTCCGGCGTCGAGATGGGTTCCCCATAGGGTCATGGCCATTCAACCCTGGCGACCTGCGAAGGTTTCGGTTAGCGCGAAAAAAAGAGGCGCGAAACGACAAGCCGGCTTGCCGTTTCGCGCCCCGTGATTCAACAACCAATCGCTTACACCAACTCCCCAATCGGCTTGCCGCCGTCGATCATCGGCACCGGCCGGCCGCTTTGATCCTTGTAGTGCAGATCCTGAGGCAATCCCAGGACGTGGAAGACGGTCGCCATCAGGTCTTGCGGGCGGATCGGCGCCGACTTCGGCAACTCGGCCTTGGCGTTCGACTCGCCGACCGTTCGCCCCATCCTCAGACCGCCGCCCGCGAGAGCGAGCGTCGAGAGCGGCGCATAGTGGTCGCGGCCGGCGTTGTTGTTGATTCGTGGCGTGCGGCCAAACTCGCCGGTGATGACGAGCAGTGTGTTCTTATCCATGCCGCGCGCCGCCGTGTCCTCAACGAAGGCCGAGACCGCTTGATCCAGCTGCGGCGCCCGCTGCTTCATGGCGTTGGCGATGCCGCCGTGCATGTCCCAGCCGCCGTAGTTCAGCGTGACGAAGCCGACGCCCGCCTCGCACAGGCGCCGCGCGGTGAGCAGTTGTTGCCCCAGGCCCGGACCATAGCGGTCGCGGACGCGCTGGTCTTCGTGCGTCACGTCGAACGTCTCGCGCGCCTTGCCGCGGATCAGGTCGAAGGCTTGCCCCTCGAAGCTATCCAGGCCGTTCATCAGGCCGCTGTTATCGACGGCGCGGTCGAGCGTGTCGAACGATTTGAGGAGCGAGCGACGGTCGCCGATGCGGTCGATGGGCAAGGAGAGGTTCATGTTGCGGCGGGCGCTGCCGGCGCTATCGAACGGGGCACAGGCCGTGCCGAGCCAGCTGGGGCCGTCGCCGTAGATATTGTTCAGGCGGACGTAGGTGGGCAGGCCGGTGGCTTCGTTGTTGGCGCCGCGATGGCGCGAGAGGATGGAGCCGAGGCCCGGCTTGATCGGCGAGCCGTTGTTGTCGGCCGGCGGATAGTTGTAGCCGGTCATGACCCAGTGGGTGCCGCCGCCGTGGCCCGAGTTGCCGTGGGCGAAGGAGCGGACGAAAGCCATCTTGTCCGCGGTCTGGGCCATGCGCGGCAGGAGGCCGCCGATCTCGACGCCCGGCACGTTGGTCGTCGCGGCGCCGACAGTGCTGCGGAATTCGGCCGGCGCCGACATCTTGGGATCGAAGGTCTCGATGTGCGTCGGCCCGCCGCCCAGCCAGAGCCAGACGACGGAGGCGTTGCGCGTCGGTTGGCCAACGGCGGCCGCGGCGGCGCGAGCTTGCAGTAGATGCGACAGCGTGAAGCCGGTCAGGCCGAGAGCGCCGACCTTGAGGAAGTCGCGGCGGCTGGCGCCGTCGCAGTCGGTCCCGTTGCGGGACCCGAGGAAGGAAAACATAGCAGGCTCCTTGGACAGGCCCGCGCGACCTCGCCGCGAACAGCCGGGTTAGGTGGGAATGGCTGCGGCCAAGGGGCAGGCAACGCCCGGGGATGAGGCACTGTATGAAGATTAGGTTAGCTTCGGCCGCGCGTCAACGCAAAACCGCGGTTCATCGCGCGGCCGCGTGTCACTCTAGGTCCGATTTCAACAGCCTTCGTACCGCACTCAGCAAAGCGTTAATCGTCGCGGGTTTGCGCAGGAAGGCAGCGCTTGGCGGAAGGGACGGGTGGCCGTCAGGCCAAGAGCCAGACATGAACAAGACTTTGACTGCTGGGGTCAACGAGAGTGCCAGATCAGGGCCGCTCATGCCTGGCAGTTCCATGTCGGTAATCAGCAGTTGGATAGGCCCCTCATGCCGCGCGGCCAGTTGGATCGCTTCCTCGGCACTCTCCGCCGTAAGCACCCGATATCCCTCACGCCGCAGCACGTGAAGGAGCAGCATCCGAATGACCCGTTCGTCGTCCACGACAAGAAGGGTTTCCCCGTTGGCCCGCGCCGAACGGATCTCCGGCTCAGCATCTCGCCTCTCCGGGGCCGCATCCTCGCTCTCGGGAAGGTAGACTCGGAAGGACGTGCCTTTCCCTGGCCCACTCTCTACCTCGACCCAGCCACCCGCTTCACGAACGAGGCGGTCTACCGTGGCCAGACCCAGGCCCATACCTTTGCCCGGACCCTTGGTCGTGAAATATGGCTCGAACAGCCGCGCTTGCGCGTCGAGCGAAATGCCCACGCCTGTGTCCGTCACCGCGACCACGACGAACCGCCTGGGGGAAGCGGACGCATCGAGTCCCCGTTCTGGAGAATATCTGCGTGTCTCTATGCAAATCCGGCCCCCATCGGGAAGGGCGTCGCGGGCATTGACTACCAGGTTAAGGAGTATCTGTTCCAAGCACCCGCGCGCGGCGGCCACCGTGCCAACCTCCGAACTTAACGCGGTGACGAGTTCAACGCCAGAGGGCAGCAGGTATCGTAACAACCCCCGAAATTCCATCACCGCCTGATTGAGATTTAGTGCCGTCGGCGGAGCGGGGACGCAACGGCCCACCGAAAGGAACTGACGAGTGAGCGCGGCGGCTCGCTTCCCAGCGCCGCGCATATCTTCCATGAGCGCGTGCGCCGCGTCGGCGGAGACCTGGTTCTGCAAAACTTCGCCGCAGTTTAGCACGATGCCGAGCATGTTATTGAGGTCGTGAGCCACTCCGCGAGCCATTTCGCCCGCGGCGGCCGACATTTGAGCTTGTTGCAGTTGCGCCCGCAGCCCATCGCGCTCGGCGAAGTCAGCCTCGGCTTGGTAGAGGTCGGAAGCCGCCGCCCTGCTCTCACCTTCAGATGGGTGCGGTTCTCGCACCCTGTCCGGCACGTTACCTTGTTTGGCGCCGTAATCGGAGCGAACCAACCCCAGGCAAACGAAGCAAAGCAACAGGGCCACGCCATTGCCGGCGTCGATCGCGCCGAGGCGCAAACCGGCGGTTCGGACGGCATCCGCTTGCCACTCGGCGAACTGTCGCCGTTCCCCGCCGCTCACGGAGGCCGCCAAGCATAAGACGTCTTCGGCCGGAGATGAGCAAACCGATCGTCGAGTGCCGTCATCGATCATTTGTTGCAACCGATCGATGCGTCGCTGCTGTTCCAAGCTATCCGCGGTGAGCAGGCGTAATTCTTGAACCGCTTTCGCATGGTCATTTTTTCCTGGCGGGCCGTCGTAGCCGACGGTTCGGGTGTCGGGAACGCATTCCGTAATCGTAGCGAGCGCGGCGTCCAACCGCGCGAGGTGATTCGCCCAGTCGGCCGATTCCAGCGATTGACGGGTGCTGTAGCCGGCCAAAAGGCCGACGCATCCCAGGACAATGAGAATAAGGCCCAATCCGATTTGAACTCGCGCAACCATGTGGTTTCTCATGACGATTGCCTTCTCCGAAACGGAGGAGTCGTAAGCAGCGGATGCTCACATGGAACGCGGATCGCGTACGCAGGATCGGGAAGCGATAGACCCATAAATTCGATCCAAGAAATAATTCGGCATCAATGCGGAGATATTTGCCCAATGACGGCCACAGGTGCTTCCCTGGTGGTCCTGCTTTCGGGGTCTACAATACGTTGACCCGGCGATGGGCACACGCCATCGACTGACGTTCACGCCGGATACGAAGAAGGCAGCTCTCGCGGGGACGCGAGCCAGGAAAGCTGAGCAGGGCCGCGGTGAACTCGCTGACTCCCGACCCCTTCTCAAACCCCGGAGGATGCACACATGGCAGGCGACATGGCCGTGGCGCTCGGATCGGCCACCGTGGACGGAAACACGCTCTTCGCCCAGAACCGCAGTCAGGCGCCGAGCCGGCTGCATCGGCTCCGAGTGGAGGCCGGCCGCGAGCATCCCCTCGGCGACCATGTGCGCATCCGCCAGACGACCTTGCCGCAGGTCCGCCGGACGCAAACCGTCCTGGGAGCGCAACCGCACGAGTCCTGGGGCTACACGCACGGCGTCAACGATGCCGCCGTCGCGGTCGGCAGCGGCGACTTGCCCACGCGCCTGGCGTTGCCCACTCCCGACCTGGCTAGCACTGACCTCGTGCGGCTGGCGCTCGAACGATCACGCTCGGCGGCGCAGGCGGTCGATCTGCTGATCGAGTGGGTAGAGCGTCATGGCCTGGGCGACACGGCTTTCCTGGTGGCCAGTCCGGCCGAGGCGTTCCTCGTCGAAACCGCGGGCCGTCATTTCGTGGTGCAAGAGATCGAGCGGACGCGGGCGGCGGGCGACCTGTGTACCATCCGCCAAAATTGGTCGCGCATCTCGCGCGGTCTGGCGGGGCACGCGATCGAACAAAGTTGGTGGCCGGCCGACGGATCGAAGCTCGATTTCGCCCCGGCCGTCGGCCTCGACTCGACCTCGGGGTTACGCCGCTGGGAGCGAGCGACTCACATGCTCGACCAGCAAGCCGGGCATATCGACGTGCCGTTCCTGCGGCGTCTTTTGGCCGACCACTACGAGGGGACGCCCGACGAAAGCGACCCCTTCGCGGCCGTGCCAGGCCCGGTCGCGCTGTGCCAGCATGGGGAGAGCGAGACCACGACGGCCAGCATGGTGGCGTCGCTGCCGGCCGACCCCGAGCGCGTGCCCCTGGCCTGGTGCGCCTTCGGGCCGCCCTGCATCGGCGTCTACTTCCCCGTCTTCCTGGCCGGCGAACTGCCGTCCGCGTTCGCCGACCTGGGGACGCACGCCCGGCAAACGCGGCAACGGCTGTGCCAACAACCCGAGCGCGTCGGCGAAACGTGCGAGGTCTTCGATCGCTTGCAAGCGCGCTTCGACCAGGAAGCCGAGCGCTTCGCCCTCGAATCGCACGGCATCGACGGCGCCGAACGCGACCGGCGGACGACCCTTTTCGCCCAGGCTACGATGGAGGAATACGTCGGGGCATTGCGGCACCTGCGCGGCGACCGGATGGGCCGCGCCGCGCCGTCGGTAAACGTGTGATAGGGTTTGATAAAGGGAAACGAGTGAGGCGAGCGGGGACGAGCGAACGTGGCCAGAACTCGGGGCAACTGGAAGCAGTGGTGGGCCGGTCCCGAGCCGACGCCCTACCAGGTTCCATGCCCGTGCGGTCGGGCGGTCGCGGGGATGCGTCGGCCGTCCCATCAGGTAGTGGCCTGTCCCGGTTGCGGCCGCGCCGTGTTCGTCTTCCCGCTCAGCCCCTTGCCCCAAGTTCGCTCGGCCGAGGACGCGCCGCTGCCCGCCGTGGGTCGTCCATCGCCGTGGCTCTACCCGGCCCTGGGCGCCGGTATCACCTTGTTCATCGTCGTGGTCGGTTTCGCCGCGTTCATCGCTTCGTACGTGCCGGGCCAACGCATCGCCGAACCGACGGCAGCAAGCGCGGCCGACGTGCGCGCGGGGTGGGAGCGCGGCCGTCAACTCCTGGCCGTCGCCGATTTCGCCCCGGCCGCCCGCGAACTGGAAGCCGCCCACGTCCTGGCCCAACGGCACCCCCAACTCCTGTCGCCACCGGAGCAACGCCGCCTGGCAAACCTCCAGCGCGAGGCGGCCCTGCTCGCCGACTGGCCCGGCAAGCCGCTGGAGCAAACGCTCGCCGGCATGGCGGCGCTCGACGCCGACCAATGGCAAACCCTGGCGCGCGGCTATCGCGGCAAGGCGGTCTTCTTCGACGCCGAAGTGTCGCGCGATTTGGCCTTGAATACCTTCCGATTAGAGCATCGCCGGCCCGCGGTCGGCCAGGTCTTGCGCCTCGATCTGCAATCGCTGAAACTCTTGCAACGTCTGTCGCTCAACGGCGGCCGGCGGGTGATCTTCGGCGCCCGAGTGGCCGACCTGCGCCGCGACCCGGCGGGGCCATGCGCCGTCATCCTGCAACCGGACAGCGGCGTTCTTTTGACCGACGCCGACGCGGCTAGCCAGGCGTGCTTTCAGCCCATTGACGCGGAGTTGCGCGCGGTAGTCGATCGCCAGGCAGCATGGGTGGGTGAGGGGCCGTGAGACATCGTTCATTGGTAGGGTGGGTCGAGCAATAGCGAGGCCCACCATAGCCTCATGAAATTCCGGTGGGCCTCGCTATCGCTCGTCCCACCCGACCAATTGACTGGCGTTCGCAAGGCAACGCTAATAATCCACGCCGACGCGCACCGAGAAGCCAAAGAACGCCAAATCGCTATCGGACGTCGTTCCCCCCAGCGTCGGCGGGGAATTGATGATGGCCCCGACCGCCGAGCGCGAGGCGTTGCCCGCTCCAATCCAGTCCTGGCCCACCAACGCGAATTGGCCGAACAGTTTCGTCGGGCCGACTTCGCGCTGATACTCCACGCCCAGTTCCAGTTCGCCGATCGGCAGGCCGCGCTCGTGATGCTGCGACGCCACTTGCGGATTGGGGTCGTCGTTGCGCAATTCCTGGCCGCCAAAAGTGGCGTATTGCTGGGCGCTGCCGAAGACCACGGCACCGCGGGCGCTGCCGTAAAAGGACAGGCCGCTGTCGCCCCAGGGCCGGCGTCCCTCCAGCGCCAATACGGGACCGATGCCGCGGAATTTATAGCTGCTCAGCAGCGTGCGCAACTCGCGGGTACTCGTGCTTTGGGCGTCGTAGGCGTTGTACGCTTCATCGAGGCGCGCCACGCGCAGACCGCCGCACAGCAAGAAATTCCAGCGGCGCGCCTGCAATTCCTGGGTTGCTTCGAGGTCGAACACCTGCGCTTCGAGCTTGGTGGTAATCGTGAAAGCCGTCGCTTCGGGGCCGTGCATTCGGGAGAGCGTATCGCCGAACGACTGCAAGCCGAGGGGCGTCGCCGAGCTAGCCGTCACCAAAACGCCGCTGGTGGTGGCGACGTTGCCGTTGGCGGCGATGGTGAAGGTGCCGTCGAACGCGGGCAGGCGCAACGTCTGGTCGGTGCCTTCGCGGAAGTACCAGTAGCGCGCCCGGCCGCCGAAGCCATTGTCGCCCGAGTAGCCGAGCCAAACGAGGGGGGCGACTTCCAGATGATGAACCACGTCGATGCGGTTGACGCGCTGCAACTCCGGCGAAACGCCCTGAAAAATGACGTTCATCGCCGGGTTGCTCTCGAAGAACGGCTGCATGACGTACAGGCCGACGCCGCCGGTCCAGTGCCCGCCGCGGCAAGAGGGCGCGCAACTGTCACCGATGTCGAGCGTAGGAGCGGCAATGGCGGTGGCGTCGAACGGCGCCGCCAGGCCGTGTTCCGGTTCGGCGCCGGTCGAGCGGATCGCCAGCAGGGCGAGCAGCGTCGTACTCAGGAGGGGGTATCGGAAGAAGTTCACGAGTCGGTTCCTTCCCATGTGCGGCTTAGGTGGGAACCAAGCCGCGCTCCTCGAATTCAGCGAAAGGAAGCCGCCAATTAGTAGTCGAGGCCCAGGCGGAACGCCAGGCCGAGGAAGCTGATGTCGCTGTCGGCCGCGTAGCCGACGCCGCCGACGCCGCCGCCGGGCAGGACGTTGACGTTGGAGCGCGAGGCGCTGCCGGCGCCGAACCATTCTTGCCCGATCATCGTCACCTGACCGAAGACGCGCGAGCCGGCGACCTCGCGGCCATATTCCAGGCCGACTTCCAGTTCGCCGATCAACATGCCCCGGTCGCGGTGGTCGGTGGCCGTGCTGTTCTGGCTGGCCAGCGCCGCGTCTTGCTGAGCGCTGCCGAACAACACCGACGCCCGGGCGCTGCCGACGAAGGCCAGGCCGCTGTCGCGCAACGGCCGCCGCGCCTCGGCCGCGAACACCGGGCCAACCCCCTGGAAAACGTGGCCCGAAGTCACCGAATCGACGAGGAAACCATTCTGCGCGACATAGGCGTTGTACGTCTGCCTCACGTTGGCGAGACGCAAACCGCCGGACAGCAGCACGTCGAAATGACCCGGCTTGAAGTCCTGCGTCGCCTCCAGGTCGAACGCCTGCAGTTCGAGCTTGCTGGTGACGCTCAGGGTTTGGCTCGGGTTGGCCGCCGTCCGCAGTCCCAACGGAGCGGGCGTGAACGCGGTGATCGAGCCGACGTCGTTGCGGCGATTGGTGTCGGCTTCGGTCTGGTTGGTGCCCTGGCGGAAGTACCACCAGCGGGCGCGGCCGCCGAAGCCGTCTTCGCCGGCGTAACCGAGCCAAATGAGCGGGGCCGCCTCCATGTGATGGCTGATGTCCACGCGCTGATTCAAGCGCGGCGCCCCGCTTCCCGGAGCGCCGGAATCGCGCTGCAGGGCATACGCCAAATTGTTCTCAAAGTAGGGCTGGAGCAAATAAAGCCCCGCGCCCGCGCTAAATTTCCCGCCTGCCCGCGGGGCGCAATCCTCGGCGCACGGCATCTCGAACGCGGGCGTTTCCGCGGATATCCCCCCGCGGTTGGCCGGCAACAGGGGCGCGATGGTCTCCACCGGAATGCCTGGCTCTCCCGCCCTGGCCGCGCCGAGACCGAGCATGAGGAGCGCCACGCCCGGAAACAATGGCTTCGAGAGTTTCACGAAAGTCTTCCTCATCGAGTGCTCCGTCGCGCCCTGGCACCGCCGAGATTCGCGGACGCACGGTATATCGACCGAGGACGAGGCGGAAGATGACGAATTTGCGGATTGTGAGGGCCGAGGATCGAGCCGGCGGCCCGAATTGGTCGTCGTGCGCCGAAGGGGTATCCTCTCCGCGACACCCCCTTGGCGGCGGTGTCAAGGGTGCCGCCAACCCCAGAATGTGCACCGGGGTTCATTCCCGCCGACGCAGTCAGCCGGCAAAATTTCCACTTTTCTCTTGAAGGCTCAGCCACCGCCCCCCCCCTTATGAACAAATAGTCAGGGGTGCGAACCCCGTCCATCCACCCCCTTTTCGAGAGGAAGCATCCATGCGGCGCCTTCGTGGAGCGATCTGTCTCCTGGCGTTGGCCTTGCTCGTCAGCGGCGGCCTGCACGCCCAGGACAAAAAAGACGCCAAGATCAAGGGCGTGCGGCCGGCCAACTGGGCCAAGCTGGGCCTTACCGACGAGCAGAAGCAGAAAGTCTACCAGGCTCAGGCCGAACACAAGGAGAAGATCGCCGAGTTGCAGAAGCAGATCGACGACCTCAAGGCGAAGGAAAAGGCCGACCTCGAAAAGCTCCTCACCGACGAACAGAAGAAGCGCTTCAAGGACATTCTTGCGGGCAAAGCGCCGGCGGAAGGGAAGAAGCCCGAAGAGAAGAAATGACGCAAGCCGAACGGTGGGGTTTCTCCCCGCCGGACGCGAAACGTAAACAAAGCCGGGAAGCGTCCAAAAGAAGCCATTTCGCCGCCGCCTTGCGACAATACTAGGAACGGTATTCGACGCGACGACCCCCGGCAATCCGGCTTCATCATGGCACGCTATCTCATCGGCATCGACCTGGGCACCACCAATAGCGCCCTCGCCTACATCGACCTCCAGCGCGCCGCCAAGGGGCAGCGGCCCGAGATCAAGACCTTCGCCGTGCCGCAGCTGACGGCGCCGGCGGAGTTGGCGAGCCGGCCGCTGTTGCCCTCCTTTCTCTACTTGCCCGGCGCTCACGACCTGCCGGCCGGCGCCACCGCCCTGCCCTGGGACGCGACACGGCCTTACGTCGTCGGCGAGTTCGCGCGCAATCACGGCGCTCGCGTGCCGGGCCGCCTGGTCACGTCGGCCAAGTCGTGGTTGTGCCATCCCGGCGTCGATCGCTCGGCGCCGCTGTTGCCCTGGAACGCGCCGCCTGATGTCGAACGCATCTCGCCCGTGGAGGCGTCGGCTCGTTATCTACGCCATCTGGTCGAAAGCTGGAACCACGCGATGGCGGCCGACCGGCCCG
>JBBSES010000080.1:0-12500 GCA_038239465.1 Gemmatales bacterium | reverse complement strand
TGCGTCCGCTTTCGCTAGGCGCGCCAGTCCAGCCCTCGTCGTTGTAGTGGACGCCCGTCATGCCGGCTTCGTTCAAGCTCTGGGCTTGCATGGCCGTCAGATCCTGAGCGGCCAGCGTGGTGCCAGCCGCGTCGAGGGTGCCCGCCGCGATCTTGGGGTGCAGTTTGGTGTAGAAGCTGCCATCGTTGGCCAGCACGCCATCCCAGGCCGAGGGGATTTGGCCGAATTGCGCCTCGAAGCGGGCTTCCGCCTCGCTGATGCCCTGCAAGAGGGCCGCGTTCGTGGCGGTGTTGGCCTGCTCCGTGACTCCCGTGATGCGGGGGATGATCAGCGTTGCCAGGGCGACGAGGATCACGAGGACGACGATCAACTCCATTAACGTCAGACCGGCTCGACGACGAACCAATGCGCGCATCTCCATGACTGAAAACCTTCCTGAGAGAAAACGAGAATACGGTTCATGATTGGTCGAGCCTCCTTGCGGGCAATAATACGAATTCGTCCGACGTGATAGAAGGTGTCGTGCCATAATTTTTTCGTCTCGCGCGAAACGGCAAGCCGAAATGACCCATCCCCGCCAACGAAACGTATGGGAATGGGTTGCATCTATGGGCGGCCCGTGCCAGCCTGTTGACAGCCTTCGCTGGCCCGTGTTACGGTAACGTCATCCTTCGTTTCCGTCCGTCCTCGTCACCGCTGCCGATGGCCCGTCGCGGCCGTCGCTCTTGGGGACGACGCTTTCGCGTCGTCCTTGGGGATCGCATCCTATGGCCAAACCGCAAGCCGGCGTCTGGGGCATCGATATTGGACAATGCGCCCTGAAAGCCGTCCGCGTCGAGAACATCGACGGCGTCGTTACGGCGACGGCCTTCGACTACGTCGAGCATCCCAAAATCCTCAGCCAGCCCGACGCCGATCCCGACCAGCTGACGCGCGAGGCGCTGGAAAAATTCCTGTCGCGCAACAGCCTCCGCGGCGATCAGGTGGCCATGAGCGTGCCGGGGCAGAGCGGCCTGGCGCGCTTCGTCAAGCTGCCGCCGGTCGAGGAAAAGAAGATCAACGAGATCGTCCACTTCGAGGCCAAGCAGCAGATTCCCTTCGCCCTGGAAGAAGTCGTCTGGGACTACCAGCGCATCGGCTCCGGCGTCGTCACCGACGGCTTCGCCATGGAGACGGAAATCGGCCTGTTCGCCATCAAGCGCGAGGCCGTCCAGCGCGCCTTGCAGCACTTCCAGGAAGTGGACGTGGAGGTGAACCTGGTCCAGATGGCGCCCTTGGCTTTGTGCAACTTCGTGTCCTACGACCTGCTCAACAAGGACGCGGGCGTCAACGAGGAAGACGAAGGCGGCAAGAAGCACTGCGTCGTCGCCCTCGACATCGGCGTCGAGAGCAGCAACATGGTCATCACCGACGGCGAGCGCGTCATCTGGCAGCGGCCCATCCCGATCGGCGGCAATCGCTTCACCCGCGCCCTGACGCGCGAGATGAAGCTGACCTTCGCCAAGGCGGAACACCTCAAGAAGAACGCCACCAAGTCGCCCGACCTGCGCAAGATCCTGGCGGCGCTCAAACCCGACTTGAACGAGTTCGTCAACGAGGTGCAGAAGTCGTTGACTTTCTTCACCAACAGCCACCGCGACGCGCAGGTGCAATACCTCATCGGCCTGGGCAGTGCCTTTCGCTTGCCGGGGTTGCAGAAGTTCCTCAACGAACGCCTCCAGCTGGAAGTGCGCAAGCTGCAGAAATTCAACCGCT
The DNA here is from genome assembly GCA_038239465.1 of Gemmatales bacterium. Taxonomy (GTDB): domain Bacteria; phylum Planctomycetota; class Planctomycetia; order Gemmatales; family Gemmataceae; genus JBBSES01. The sequence continues at coordinate 10,745 of JBBSES010000080.1, read as the reverse complement.
TGGCGGGCGATAGCGTCATCACGGCGCCGGTGTTCAACGACAACGTGCTGAGCTTCGGCGTGGCCTACGGCCTGGCGGTGCAGGGGTTGAAGCTGGCGCGGCTGCAGACCAACCTCTTGCCCGGCGAAATTCGCCTGGAGCGGCAGATTCGCGGCAAGAAGCCGTGGGCCGTCGCCGCCGCGGCGGCGCTGCTCCTCGGCGTCGCGGGACTGGCGTTCGGCTATCGCCTGGAGTACGACGCCGTCGCCTCGCCTGAGATCGAGTTGGCCAAGCAGCAAGGGGTCGCCGCGCTGGCGAACGCCGACAAGTGGAAGAAGGACTGCGATGCCAAGGAAGCGCAGGTCAAGGCGCTGCATCGGCAGGTGCGGACCATCATCGCCGGCCAGGACGAGCGCCTGAACTGGGTGAAGCTGCATCGCTACATCAACGAATGCCTGCCGCGCACCGACGGCAAGACCATCGATGGCAAGGACCTGCCCAGCGACGCCAAGGCCCGCGAATACTGGGACCGGCAGGGCGGCCAAGCGGCGTGGGAGAAGTACAAGGCCAAGCAGAGCAGCGGCCGCGTCGATGAGGAAGACGACCTGCGCGCCTTGATGCAGATTAACCTGATGAACGTCAACGCGCTGTGGACCGACGACCTCGGCGGCTATTTCAGCAAGCTCAAGGAAGACGGCAAGGACTTGACCGGGATGCTCGCGGCCGACCGCGCCAGGCCGCCCACGGGCGCCGGCTGGGTCGTGGAACTGCGCGGCTTCACCTACCACGACGCTGGCGAGAAATTCATCCTCGATACCCTGGTCGATAACTTGACCACCCGGCACAAGGATCGCAAGGCGCCGGCGAAGGAAGCGCCCAAGGAAGAGAAGCCCGCGGAAGGACAATCGGCCGCGCTGCCGCCCCCGGCGGTCGATCCGATCGGCGGGCACATAAGCCACGTCGTCATGAGCCGTTTCCAGCAGGTGGAAAAGCCGGAGGCGGGCGTCTTTCCCCTCATCAAGGACAGCTACGTGGCTCGGCTAGTCGGCGCCCCGGTGATGGACCCCGGAGCGGCGCCCGGCGCGCGTCCGGCTGGCGGCAAGCGCGACGGCTGGCGGCCGCTGGGTGGTGCCGAAGCCAACGTTCTCAAGGGAGGCGGCCGGGCCGCCGGCGAAATCCCCGAACGCAAGAAGGATCCCGACAAGAAGGATGCGGAGCCAAACCGCTTCGAGTTCGTCATCCTGTTCGTCTGGCAGGAGCCAACGCCGTCCGATTCGGACAAGGGGTTCAACCCGACGACGCCGGGCGGCAAGACCACCCGGCAGCCGAAACAGTAGCGGAGGCGCGTTTTCTCCCCTCCCCGAAACGGGGAGGGGAGCCGGAAGGAAGATGTGTCACTGGCAGCGCGGTTCGTTCGTCACCTCCTCACATCGAAGAGTCCGCCATGAAGGTCGATAAGGAAACGCTCCTCAAGAACCGCTTCTGGATCATGGTCGGCGGCATCGTCCTGCTGCTCTTGATCGCCAGTACCTGGCTCGGCACCGGCGTCGCCGACGAATTGGTCGACAAGAAGGACAAGACCGACAAGCACAAACAAGAAGTGAACGTACGCGCCGCCTCCCCGTTGAAGGGGAAGGAAGAAATGCTAGTCATGGAAGACAAGCAGAAGGGCCTGGACAAGCAAAAGGGCATCGTCTGGACGCAGGACTGGGAACTGCAAAACGGCGAGAAGGATCCGCTCATCGTCTGGCCCAAGGGATACGGCATCGAAAAGGAACTGGGCACGAAGAAGTTCGGCTTCGGCTTCGAGCCGACCCTGGTCCCCAGCTACACGCGCGGCGAATCGTACGGCGATCAGGTCCGCGAACTGGGCAAGACCTTCGTCACCGAAATTCCCGGCGGCCCCGTCTTCGAGGCGACCGCCTTCAAGGACGGCTGGCAGAAGGTCCTGCGCTACGTGAAGAACGACCGCGGCGACGTGGGTTGGAAACCCAAGGCCGAGGTCGAGGAGGTCTGGCTCGCTCAGGAGGATTTCTGGGTGCAGCGGGCCTTGTTGCGGTCCATCAAGGCGGCCAACGACACCCTCGCCCGCCTCGCCCCGGTCGAGGGCGCCGCCAAGCCGGATAAGGACGAACTCTTCCGCCAGCGCTTCGCCAATCCCTACTGGCAGCTGGAAATCGCCGTCGCCAAGAAGGCGGGCGACTACCACATTCAAGGGACGATCACCAACGTCGGCAAGCGGCGGCAGACGCTCGGCAAGGATGGCCGGCTCTTCTTCCTGGTGCGCCTCAACAAGGACGAGAACAGCCCGCCGGCGATCCTCGAAATTCAGTCCGAGGCGCTGGGGGTCGGCAAGGAAGCGGCCTTCGCCACCAAGAAACCGATTAAGGGCACGAAAGACCCCGAAGGGATTTTCGCTGTCGAACAGGTGCTGGAGACGGCCACCAGTCCGGTCAAGCGCATCGACCAGATCGCGCTGGGCGCTCACTCGCATCGGACCTATCAGCCGACGCTCCTGAAAGCCAGTTTCAGCCCCGGCCCCGATTCGTATGCCGTTACCAACACGGCGCAATCGGCCCGTCCCGGCGAAGCTCCTCCCAAGCCCTCGGGAGCTGAAGTCACGGAGAACGGTCTGATGCGCTACCGCTACAGCGACCGCACCGGCGAAGTGCGGCGCATGCCCTTGGGCCTGGTGCTGATCGTAGATCAAGCGCACGTGCCCGAAGTGCATACGGCCTTGATTAACTCGAACCTGCGCTTCCAGATCACGCAATCGAACTTCCAGCACTTCCGCGACCGGCTGCTGCCCGCCGACAAAACCACCGAGGGAAAGGTGGCGGAGCCGACGAACCCCGGGAACCTGGGAGAGTTATCGATCTACGGCATCGCCTCGCTCTACGAGCGGCCGCCGGAAAAGAAAGCGGTCGCCGAGGCGCCGCGCTAACGGGAGAAGAGGAAACCATCGCTATTTGGCGCGGTAAACGAGATATCGTGCAAATGGAATTTACCTAACGGGGTTGAATCACATAGCCTGGGGTTGCCGCGCGGCGGCTACCCCAGGGGCACGGCTGCCACCCCGTCGGGGTGGAGGAATAAAGAGCAAGAAGATCGTCCCTGGGTACGATCCGCCGGAGGGATTCCGACATGGCCAAGCAAAAATTCGACGTCAAGAAGTTCCTGCTGGAGAAGGGCGAGCGCGTCGGCATCGGCATGGCGGCCGGCGTCATGGTGCTGATGCTCGCCGTCGGCGCCATGGCCGGGTTGAACCGCGATAGCCCCACCAAGACGGCGAGCGACATCACGGAGAACGCCAACACCATCGAGAGCAAGTTGCGCAGCGGCCCCGCCCTGAGTCCGCCGGGCCTCGATCCCAGCGTCCTCGTCACCGTCGATGGCACGTACATTTCGCCGAGCGAAAACCGCTTCGTCAACGACCTGTCGATCGATCCCAGCGTCGAGGACAAGAAGCGGACCAAGCCGACGGTACTCCCGCCATCGGAATTCCAGGTGGCCGAGTTTCGCGGCGCCACGCGCGACCTGATCATCTATCCGTCCGGCAACGTCCTCAAGATCGGCTGGCTGAAGCCCAAGGCAACCGTGGCCCCGAAGGTCGATCCGAGGCCGGCCGACCCGCGTTTCGCCAATCCCTATAATCAGGGCCGGCCCGGCGGCTTCTACCAGTACAAGATCTACGAAGAACTCGCCAAGATGGCCGGCGAGGCGGGAGCCACCGAGAAATTCACGCTCGAAACCGTCGATATCGCCAAACTGCCGGCCGGCGCCAAATTGGCCGAGGCCGTGCATCCGACGCGCATGGTCGTCTTTTACGCCAGCTTTCCCTACAAGGCCCAGCTGGCCAATTACACGCGGGCGCTCAAACTCGACGTCAACGCGCTCATCGCCGCCAAGGAACTGCCCGCCTTCGAGCCGTGCCGCATGCGCCGCCGCGCCGTCGATGCCAACGGCGATCCCCTCAAGGGCAAGGAGGGCGAGTGGACCGAGGTCGATCTGGAAGGGAACTACGACGTCATCTACCGCCGCATGAAAGACAGCGAGCCGGAAGACGCCAAGCTCAAGCCGGTGCTGTTCGAGGGCAAGCCGATCCTGTTCCCGCTGCCACGCCTGGCGCGCGGGGAATACCCGCGGCCCGCGCTGAAGACGATTGACGACACGGTGGAATTTCTGTCCAAGAAGGGCGGCGCCGGGTTGAAGCTGCTGCACCCGCTGGAGGCGCGAGCCAAGAACGGCGGCATCTATCGGCCGGTGAGCGAGCAGCCGGCGGCGCCGACGACCGAGGCCAAGCCGACCGACACGTTCGAGGTGCCGGAATACTGCCTGGTGCGCCTGGCCGACGCCGACCCAAAATTGAAGCCCGGCATGACGTATCAGTACCAGGTCAAGACGCGGCTGCACAATCCGAACGCCGGCAAGAAGCCCCCGGAAATCGCCTTCGAGGACCTGGGTAAGGACGAGACGCTCGAGTGCGCCGACTGGGCGCCGGCCGACACCAAGGACGCGCTCAAGAAGACGACGGTGACGCTCGGCCGCGAATTGCACCTGTACGCGGCCGACGTTCCCCATCCCGAGCTTTTGAAAATCAAGACGAATCTCAGCTCGCGCTCGTTGAACGACGTGGCTTGGCTGCAGGCCCATCAGTGGCAGGAAACCGTTGCGCTCGCCTCGGGCAGCCAGACGCCGCTGGGCGATTACGTGATCGCCGATATCCCGGTACGCCGCGGCGAATTCGTCAGCGGCCAGGAGCCGGCGCCGGTGCCGATCTGGTATCCGACGCGCGAGGCCTGGGATTTCGCCGTGCCCGTACGCGGCGCCAAGGTGCAAAAGATCCCCCTCACCCCCGGCGATAAACTCGATGGCTACGTCTCGGCCGTCTCCGTCTACTTCGGGGCCAAGGATCCCAAAATGATGGACCTGGTGGTTGATTACGAGGGCGGCGTGCAACTCGCCGCCGTGGGCAAACCCGGCCAAACCTTACGCAACGTCAACGACAACGCCGGCTTCGAGGTGCTGCTCATGGCCCCCGACGGCAGCCTGCGGGCGCACAATAGCAAGGTCGATGCCCGCGACCGCGACCGCGATAAGCGCGTCGCCGACTGGAAGAAGTCGATCCAGGACATCCGCAGCGGCGGCAAGCCGGCCGGCGGCATCGAATTCAAGAAGTAACGGAGACGTCATCGCAGTCTCCGTCAAACGCCCACGGGCCGCAACCCGTGGGCGTCGGCGTTTATCTCCCTTCGCGCGCTTCTCCAAAGCGACCAAGAGGCAGCGCCCGCGCCTCCAGTTGGGTTTGACTCGCGTGGATCGTGCGTTAGATTTGAGAAGAGAGCCTTGCCACGGAAGGCGGGGTTTGCGCGCGAGAAGAAGAGGTAAGACCATGTGGGCCGCGAAACCCGATCACCCGCTGCGTCGCCTGTTCGCCGGTGTCACCGAAAACACGTTCCTCGAAAGCCTCGGCCTCGGTGATCCGCGACTGGTAGACTACCTGACGCTTCTCCTCTCCCAATTCCAGCATGTGGACGCGATTTACCGCCTGCGAAACACCGAGGGCCGCCGCCTAGACCAAGTGGCCGACATGATGATGGAAGCCGAAGCCCTGCCGCCGGAGGGCCGCACCCGCCGCGAGGTGCATCGGCACATCGGCGACTTCACGCTCTTCTGGACCGGCGTGTATCCCGAGGCGCTCGACCGCCTGCGCTCGGCCCTGTGCAAGGACCACTTCATCGACTACTGCACCCAGGGCAAACGCTCGTACTACATCGCCAGCACGTTCGAGGACGAACCCTACCGCGACGAGGCGCCGGTGCTGCGCCGTCTGAGCGAGGAGTTCGAGTTGTGCGCGTACGGTCTCAACCAGGTCCGCCGCGAATGGGAACGGTCGCAACCCGACGCGGTCAACCAGCTGGGCCGGCGCTTGTTGAGTTGAGGTTCTGTTTATATTTCGCGTTCGGCGCGCTGTTCCACCACGTTCGTCAATCGGCCGATGCCGGTCACGTCGATGTTCACCACGTCGCCGACGGCGAGCGTGAAGTCGTCGGGCGGCACGACGCCGGTGCCGGTCAGCAGCACGACGCCGTCGGGGAAGCTGGTCTCGCGGCCGAGCCAATCGACCAACTCGGTCAGGCCGCGCTTCATCGCGGTCAACGCCGTCATGCCCTGAAAGACGGGATGGCCCGCGCGCTCGATGGTCAGCGCGATGGTGACGGCGTCTGGCGGCGGCAGCGTCTCGGCCAGGATCACGACCGGCCCCAGGGCGCAGGAATTGTCGTAGAACTTGGCCTGCGGCAGATACAGGGGGTTCTCGCCCTCGATGTCACGGCTGCTCATGTCGTTGCCGATCGTGAAGCCGACGATGCGCAGGTCAGGCGAGATGACCAGCGCCAACTCCGGCTCGGGCACGTTCCATTTACTGTCCCTGCGAATGAGGACCGGCTCGCCGGGGCCGACCACGCGATAGGCCGGCGCCTTGAAGAACAACTCCGGCCGCTCGGCGCTATAGACGGCGTCGTAAAAGCGCGCCGCCCCCTGCGACTCGCGTTCGCGGGCTTCCTGGCTGCGCTTATAGGTAACGCCGGCCGCCCATACTTCCTGTTCGTCCAGCGGCGGCAGCAGGGTTGCCGACGACAGGGCCACCGTCGTTTCGCTCAGGGCCGTCCGTACCGCCTGGGCCGGGTCGGCGGCGTGGAGGATGTCGCTCAGGGAACCGATTTCGAGGAGCCGCGCCTGCTCCCCTTCCATGAGGCCGACGCGGATATCGTCCGAGGGCAAAAGCAGCTTGCAGAGTTGCATGGGGAATTTGCTTTCTGAGAGTAAAAGGGAAAGCGTAGGGGAACCTCAGCGGCCGGGCAAGACGGCGGCGCGCGGCACCCAGCCGACCTCGCCGCCGGCCAATTCGATCTGCAGCCAGTCGCCGCGCTCGAAGCGCAGCCGCGCCTCGACGCCGCGATTCAACGGTATGCCCGGAAACCGCGTGGCATAGTCGCGGCCATTGCCGGCCTTGAGCGAGACGCCATCCGCGGCGACGACCACGAACGGCGTCGCCTGTTCCTGCAGCCGGTCGCGTTCCTCGTACCATAGCGCGGCGCCCAGCAAACCGGCGGCGACGAATGCACTGAGACCCGCCGACAGCCAGGCGGCGCGGCCGATCATGCGCCAGCGCGCCAGGCCCAAACAACCCCACACGTACAGCGCCAACACGACCCACAAGCTTGCGCCGGGGAGATGCGGCAGCCACGGTGGCCGATGGTCGATGGCCGGCCGGCCGAGCGTTCCCGGCGGCGAATAGACGACTTGCTCGCGCGCGTAGGCCAGGGCGCGGCGCAATTCGAAATCGTCGGGAGCCAACTGCAGTCCGCGGCGGTAGGCACGAATGGCTCGCGGCACGTCTTCGGCCAGCAAGTAGGCGTTTCCCTGGTTGCGATAGAGGAGCGCATTCTCGACGCCACTTTGACTGAGTTGCTCGAACGCGGCCGCGGCGCCGGCGAACGATTTGCGAGCGGCAGTCGTCTGTTTCGGGTCGGGCACCAGAGCCACGCCTTGCCGAAAAGCCGCGTTGCCTTGAGCCAGCAAGTCGCCTTCCGACGGAACCGCCGGCACGAGCAAAAGCACCGTTAGAAGCGATCCGCCCACGGCTCGGCCTCCACGGTGGCGATGAGGCGCACGGCGGCGTCGCGCAAGTCGTGAGCGCTGACGGCCGACGCCGGCGCGAATCGGGCGGCGTCGCAGGCGTGAAAGAATTCCGCCGCCTTCCCGGCTAAATCCTCGGATGCCCCCGCGCGGAGCAGCGCTCCAGTCACATCGGCGGGCGTCGGCTCGGCGCTGGCCAAGCCGAATCGCGCTTGCAGATACGTGGCGGCGACGCGCGCCACCCGCGGCACGTCCGGGGCCGGACCCAATGCTTGCAACGCGGCCTGCGCCTGGCGGGCGGCGCGACTCTGGCGCAGGCGTGCCCGCCGTACGGCGTCGGGAAAGAGCCGCCGCCACACGACGTACCAGCCGACACCAGCCAGCGGCGGCAACAAAAGACCGAGCAGCAACCACGGCAGTGACGGCAGCAGCGGCCCCCCCGCCTGGCGGCGCAACACCGCCGGCCCCTCCGCGAGGTTCAGCAGATATTCGGGCACGCGGATCGGCGGCGGTTCGACCAGCGGCGCCGCGGCCTTGGCCTTCACCACGAGCGGCACCGCTTCGCTGTACGTGCGCTGATATCTGCCGGGCAGCGCCGCGATACTCGACGGCCGATAGGTGTCGAACGGCAGGGGGGGTAAGCGCGTAACGCTGTCCTTGAGCGGCCGCAGTTTGTAATCGAACTCCCATGTATGGCCGTCGAGCGTCCGATCCGGCCGGTCGGCCTCCGGGCCTTTCGGAGCATCGATGAGGACGAGCGGTTTTTTGGGATCGAGCAAAGGCCGCAGCGCCGCCAACTCCTTCAAGCGTGGCCTCAGAGGAGGCTGCTGGCACGAAGCGGCACTGAGACGGACGGTAAGGATTGCCGTGTCGCCTTCCCACAGTTCCGCCGGCGCGACGCGCACGGCGGCGCGAAACCCGGAGCCGACGGCGCCCCCGGAGGCACGAAAGCCATCGGGCTGAAATTCCAGCGGCGGCTGCACGTCGTCGGCGCGCGTGGCCGACGGCGGCAGCAAGCAACAGGCGACAAGGAGCGCGCGAGAAATCATGAAACCATCGTATCGTCCGCGCCGTTGACCCGCGACCCCTTGCATTGTTTACGTTTCGCGTCCTCCGCGATCCTCTATCCGATCGCGGTCAAAGAAAGGCATTCCTGCTCACGCCGCAGTAATGCGCGCTTGATATCGAGGCCGCCGCGATAACCCGTCAACGCACCGTTGGCGCCGATGACCCGATGGCACGGCACCACGATCGGCAGCGGGTTGCAGGCGTTGGCCGCCCCCACGGCCCGCGCCGCGCCGGGCCGGCCGAGTTGACGCGCCAGGTCGGCATAGGTCGTCCGCTCGCCGTAGGGAATGGCCCGCACCGCCTCCCATACTTGATGTTGAAACGGCGTTCCTTGGGCAGCGAGCGCGAGGTCGAACGCTTGCCTTTCCCCGGTGAAATACTCGTCCAGCTGCCGCGCGAGGTCGGCGAATCGCGTGGCATCCTCGACCCAACCAGGTTGAAGGTTGGCCGCGATCGCGTCGTCCGCGAACGCCAGATGACGCAGACCGGCATCGTCGCCGGCGGCCAGGAAACGGCCTATGGGGGTATCGAGAAACGTGAAGTACGTCATCGGAGACAGCCTTCCTTCCCGTGATTCTTGCCGGAGAAATCCGCGGTCAATTTTCCACGTGCGCCAGGATGGAGTTCCGCTCCAGCCGGTTCTGGAACAAGGAGCGCAAGTTCTCGCTCAACTCCTTGGGATCGCCGCCGCGGAAATGAAAGCGATTCCCTTGCACGGTCGTGACGTAATTGTAAACCGCCTTCAACTGCGGCGAGGGCGGCGCCTCTCCAGTTTGACACAGGGACGACCATGCCTTCATCAGGTCGCGCGGGTCGGCCCCATCGACGATCACGGTGAAGCGGCGCTGGCCATCGCGCGGCACGACGGCCGGCCTCGGCTCGGCGCTTACCGTGTAGCCGGTTCCCTCCGGCCCCGCCAGGTCGAAGCCGACCTCTCCGTGCTGGTTCTGGTCGAGGCCTTCGCTCTCGCTCGGGGCGTCGAGGCCGAAGCCGATCGTCAGATCGATCCCCTTGACCAGCAGGCCCGTCACCACGAAGGAATAAACGACCGCGGCCAGGGCAGCCATCAGTTGCACCGCGATCTGCGCTCCGCGTCCGCCGCCGTCCGCGGTGAATTTGCCCAGGGCGTCGGTGCTGCCCGCCCCGGCTTGCCACAGTGCCTGGGACGCGAAAACGCCGGTCAGCACGGCGCCCAGAAAACCGCCGACGCCGTGAACGCCGAAGGCGTCGAGCGAATCGTCGTATTTCAGGGTCGGTTTCGCGCAGACGGCCCCATAGCAGACCAGGCCGGCGATGGCGCCGATGGCCATCGCGCCCAGGGGGGTGACGTAGCCGGAAGCGGGCGTGACCGCGACGAGGCCGGCGACGATACCGGAGGCCAATCCCAAGGCGGTCGGCTTTCCCTTGTGCAGCCACTCCGCGAGCATCCAGCTGAGGGCAGCCGCGGCGGCGGCGACTTGCGAAGCCGTCAACGCGGCGGCCGCCAGTCCGTTCGCCCCGAGGGCGCTGCCGCCGTTGAAGCCGAACCAGCCAAACCACAACAGGCCCGCGCCGGTTAGGGTCAGCACCATGCTATTGGGGTGGATGGCGTGTTCGGGATAACCTCGGCGACGAGGTAAGAGCAGAATCGCCGCCAGGCCGGCGACGCCGGCGGCGACATGCACCACCGTGCCGCCCGCGAAGTCGATGGCGCCCATCTGGCCGATCCAGCCCGCCGCTTGGCCCTTGTCGTTCACGGCCCAAACCCAGTGGGCCAGCGGATCGTACACCAGCACGGCCCACAAGAAAATAAACAGGCAGTATGGCCCAAACTTAACGCGCTCGGCGAAGGCGCCGCTGATGAGCGCCGGCGTGATGATGGCGAACATGCCCTGGTACATGCAGTGCAGGAAGATCGGAATCTTGGTGCCGGGGAAGACGGCCGTGGACAGCACTCCCTGAAGCCCGACGAAATCGTCGGACCAGCCAATCCAACCGCCGTGCGATGTGCCGAAGGCCAAGGCGTAGCCGAACAGCACCCACTGCAGGCCGATAATCGCCAGCGCCACCATGCTATG
>JBBSES010000079.1:0-12511 GCA_038239465.1 Gemmatales bacterium | reverse complement strand
GATGACCACGTCGCCCGGCAATGGTCCCGCGGCGGGCTGCTGCGCCGGGTCGGCCGCGGGCAACAAGGGAGGCGCGGGATAGCCGTGCGTCTGCCGCGTGTACAGGAACGCCTCGCCGTGCATGTCTTCGTGAAAGAGGGTCAGCTGCGTGAAATAGAGGTCGTCCGCGTCGGGCGAACCGGCGAGCAGGTCGAGGACGCGATCGCGCACGCCCTGGACGTAGACGAGCGTATCGGCCCGCGACGGAAACGGCAGCCCCCAGCGCGTGGCGTGCGGCACGGCGGCGGAGTCGTAGAGGGCATCGGCGTCGGCCCGTCCTGGCGGTTGGCCATTGCGTTCGCGCAGCACCCACTTCTCTTGAAACCAGGCCAGATGGCCTATTTCCCAGATCAACGGGTTGACGATGGGCAGCAATGGCCCGAGCCACTGCGCGTCGGAGAGGTCGTCGATCAGGGCGAGCGAGCGCGCGCGGGCGTCGCGCACCCGATCGGCCAGAGTGTTGATTGCGATCATGGGGACACGCGGAACCGGGGTGCACAGGGCCTGGGCAGTCAGGACGACGGGTGCGAGCGGAACGCGGCGGGGTGATCCGCGTCCGATCGGCGGTCGAGGCGTTTGCTGCTGCTTTTCAGGGCGGACGATGGCTCGACAGGTGAACTATAGGCGAAGTTTTGGCTGCGTGCGGCCGATTTTTCGCGGGAATTCATGGGCTAGCGCCCGGCAAAAAAAGTCGAGAAACTTCGATAGTTCGCGGCCGAAATCGTCCGCCTCGTGCCTCAATTTTCGCGCGCCGGCAAGACGCGGCCGGTCACTTCGCCGAAGCCGACGCGATAGCCGTCCCCCTGGCACCAGCCGGTCATGGTCACGCGGTCGCCGTCATGCAGGAAGACGCGCTTCTCTCCGTTGGCAAAAGCGAGGGGCCGCGTTCCCTTCCAGGCCAGTTCGAGGAGGCTGCCCAGGGAATCGGGCGTCGGCCCGCTGATCGTGCCCGAAGCGAGCAGGTCGCCGGGCCGCAGGTTGCAGCCGTTGACCGCGTGATGCGCCAGTTGCTGGGCCATGCTCCAGTACAGGTGGCGGAAATTCGACGCGCTGATCCGCTCGGGACGATCCATCTTCTCGCCTTGCAGCGTTACTTCGAGGTGGATGTCGAAGCTGCCGGGGGCTGTCGTTCGCAAATAAGGCAATGGCTCCGGGTCTTGCGTCGGGCCGGCACGGCGAAACGGCTCCAGTGCCTCTGTCGTCACCACCCAGGACGAAATGGACGTGCCGAAATTCTTGGCGAGGAACGGCCCCAGCGGCACGTACTCCCACTTCTGAATATCGCGGGCGCTCCAATCGTTGACGAGGACCATGCCGAAGATGTGTTCCTCGGCGCGGCTCACGGGGATCGGCTCGCCCAGGGAATTGCCGGGGCCGATGAAGAAGCCCATCTCTAGCTCGAAATCGACCGAGCGGCTGGGGCCGAACGTCGGCGCCGCGGCGTCATCGGCCTTAATTTGACCGAGCGGCCGACGCAAATCGGTGCCGCTGACGACCACGGAACTGGCCCGGCCATGATAGGCGACCGGCAAGTGGACCCAATTGGGCATCAGCGCGTTGTCGGCGCCGCGCAGCATGATGCCGACGTTTCGCGCATGGTCGATGGAGGAGTAGAAATCGGTGTAGTCGCCGATCTCCACGGGCAAAAGCATTTCGACCTCGGCTTGGGCGAGCAGCGCTTTGGCTCGTAGCGAAGCATCGTCGCGCAGCGTGGCGTTGTCATGCCGCAACAGCTGGCTAATGGTGGAGCGCGTCTCGCGCCACGCTTTCGAGCCGAGCGCGAGCAGCGGGTTCAAATTGCCTCGATCCAGGGGCACGCCGTCGAGCAAGCGATGCTCGGCAAGGGCCGTCAGGTCGAGTACCCGATCGCCGATGGCAACGCCGATGCGCCGCGCGGGATCGTCGCGCCGCCGGAACACGCCATAGGGCAAGTTCTGGATAGGAAAATGCGACTCGGGCGCCACCGGCACCCAGGAACACAGCGCGGGATCGTTGGTCGGATTCATGGCATCCATCCCAGGGCGCGCAAATCGTCGCGCGGCTCGTCGAAGCTGCAACTGCCGAAGGAAACCACGAAATCGCGGCGCGCCGCCGCGATCTCGTCCACGGTCGCCCGGTAATCGTTCCAGCGAAAGTCGCTCCCGGTGAAGACGAAACGCGAGGCGTCTTCATCCGCGAGGATCGATTGCAAGTGTGCTTCGTCGAGGCCGCGCGCATGGGCCAAAACGCCGGCGCCGAAGACGTTGATGAAGCCGTGCATATGCGTCTCGACGCCGGGATTGAAGTGCCGGATGGGGTGGTGCAGCCCGGCCGTGAACTTCATCGGCACCCTGGCGTCGCGGCAGGCGGCGATAGCGCAGGCGATTTGCTCGACGGAGGGGAAGGCCGATGCCTGCAAGCCGCCACAGCGAAGTTTGAAACCGCGATGCTTGCCGCTTACGGCGAGGCGTTGGCCAAACGCTCGGATGTTGCGCACGGCATCCGCGATGGCCGGGCGCCAGTCGTCGCCGAGCGTCGGCTCGAAATAAGAGGCTAAATCCAGGTCGGCGAGCGTCATCGCAGTGGCGGACAAGCGAGTCTCGAACGCATCGGCCGCTACCCGGCCGCCGTGTCGCAATTGAAAAGCGACCAAGGCGGGCAGGTCGCCGTCCGCGCCTTGCCCCAGGACGGAACAAGGCAAGGGCGAGTCCGCGTCGAACAGCGTTTTCACGAAGGGGGCGAGTTCCGCCAGCCACGCGGCGGGGCAGATGAAGCGCGAGAGCATCCAGGCATCGGCCTCTCGGCGATAGCGCGCGAAGTTGCGGACTGCCGGTTCCAGCGGCAGCGCGGCCGGCGGGAATAGCCCCGCATAGTCGATGACGCCGTGCAGCAACGCTCGCAGACTGCCCACCATGAATCGGCCTCCCCGCCAGGTCGCGGCCATCGTAGGGTCAGTTTACCAGATGAGACGGCGGGGGTAAGATGAGGACGGAATCGAGCCACGCTCAAGAGGAGTGCGTCATGCCGTCGCCGTTTCCTGGGATGGATCCGTATTTGGAGAAGCCGTCGCTGTGGCCCGATGTGCATCACGAGCTTATTTCCGAGGTTCGCGCTTACTTGCACGGCATCGTGCGGCCGAAATACTACGTGTCCGTGGAAGAACGCCTGTACTTGACCGACGAGGACGACCCAGAGAACAAAGCGGGTCAGCGGGTCGCCGATCTTCGCGTGGGGCAACATCCCGGGCAAACGGACGCTACGATTGGCGAGCGGGGCACGGCTACCCTGGAAGTCGCCCAGCCAATCGAACTGACCTTTCCGGTCGAGGAAGAAATTCGGGAAGCTTTCCTCCAAGTTTTTGACGCCGAGAGCCGGCAGGTGGTGGCCGTCATCGAAATCCTTAGCCCGAGCAACAAATCGCTTGGTTCGCGCGGCCGTGCCAGTTTCGAGCAAAAGCGGCAGGAGATTTTGAATTCCGCAAGTCATTGGGTCGAGATTGACCTCTTGCGCGCCGGCGCCCCATCGGTGCCCCGCGAATTGCTTCCGCCTAGCCACTACGCGGTTCATGTGCTGCGCATCGAACGACGACCGCAAGCCCAGTCATGGCCGATTCACTTGCGTCAACGGCTTCCTGTCATCGCTATTCCGCTGAAATCGGGAGACGCCGATGCCGCGTTGGATTTGCAAAGCGTATTCACCTCTGCATTCGACCGCGCCGCCTACGATGCCCGAATCGATTACCGAGCCGTCCCCGTGCCGCCCTTGGAGTCGGAGGACGCGGCATGGGCCGACCAATGGCTTAAAGGCAAAGGCGTGCGATAAGGTGATTTTTGCTCAGTGACCTTGATGAGGTGCTTGACTATGCCGTCGCCGTTTCCGGGCATGGATCCATATCTGGAGAAGCCGTCGCTGTGGCCCGACGTGCATCACGAGCTAATCTCGGGAGCGCGGGCATACCTTGGCGGCCTCGTTCGGCCCAAGTATTTCGTTCGCGTCGAGGAACGGGTTTACCTGGCGGACGATGAAAAGGGCGGGCAAAAGAGCCACCCCCGCGTTCCCGATCTGCGCATCGGCGAACATCCGGGACACGGTGGGGCACCGTTCACGCCTGGTAGTGGGACAACGGTTTTGGAAGCCGCGGAGCCCGTGGCGGTGTTATTTCCGGTCGAGGAGGAGGCCCGCGAGACATTCTTGCAGGTATTCGACGCCGATAGCCGCCAAATCGTGACGGTGATCGAGATACTCAGCCCGACGATCAAACTCGCCGGCTCGCGCGGCCGAGCTAGCTTCGAGCAAAAGCGTCTGGAAGTTCTCAACTCTTCGAGGCACTGGGTAGAGATCGATTTATTGCGGGCTGGAACTCCCTCCTTACCGCGAGAGCTAAGTCCGCCATGCGATTACGCGGCTCACGTTTTGCGCGTCGAGCGACGTCCCGAAAGTCATCTTTGGCCAATCTTATTGCGTCAAAAGTTGCCCGTCATTCCTATTCCATTGAAAGCCGGAGACCCCGATGCTCTTCTGAATCTACAAGCGGTCTTGAACGACAGCTACGACCGTGCCAATTACGACCTAGTTATCGACTACCGGGCCGACCCCGTGCCGCCTCTCGCGGAGGTAGACGCGGCATGGGCCGACCAATGGCTCAAAGCAAAGGGCGTGCGCTAACCTCGGTCATCATGGCATCTCGTAAGGAGCTAATTCGTCATGCCCTCACCGTTTCGGGGAATGGACCCATATCTCGAATCGCCGGCCCAGTGGCCTGACGCGCATCATCGCCTCATCAGCCAAATCGGCGACGTTCTTACCGCGCGGCTGCGGCCCAAGTATTACGGCCGCGTTGAAGAACGTGTCTTCGTGGACGACGACGAGGACGTAACGACACGGCATTTCCGGTTTCCAGACGTGCGAATCAAGGATCGGCCTCGCGGCGGCGAACTTTCCTCGCAGACGAGTTCCACCACGGCCTTGGACGAATCGATCGCAACCACGCCATTGCTCGAAGACGAAATCCATGAAGCGCGGGTCGAGCTCATTCACCGCGAGGATCGGCGTGTGGTAACGGTCCTCGAAGTACTCAGTCCCACGAATAAACGCCGGGGATCGACCGGGCTGGCTAGTTTTCGGCAAAAGCGCCGCGAGATTCTTAGCTCGGACAGTCATTGGGTGGAAATCGATTTGCTGCGCGCGGGCGTGCGTTTGGCCCTGCGCGAACCATTGCCGCCTTGTCACTACGCCGTTCATGTATCGCGCGTGCAAGACCGGCCTCAGATGTCATCCTGGCCTATTCAGCTGCAGCGACGATTACCCGCGATGCTCGTTCCGTTGAAGCCGGAAGACGGGGATACGCCACTCGACTTGCAAGAAGTGTTAGAAGTCATTTACGACCGTGCCGGCTACGATCTGGATACCGATTACCGCCTCGACCCCGTGCTGCCGCTCGCGGAAGCGGACGCCGCTTGGGCCGATCAACTGCTCAAAGCCAAGGGACTGCGGTGATCCTCGACATTCCCCATTTCATCGCCGGCCGGCACGTTGCCCCGCGGTCGGGGGAATACCTCGACAACGTCGAGCCGGCGACCGGCAGCGTCTATTCGCGGGTGGCCAGCGGCGATGCCCGCGACGTGGACGATGCCGCTCAGGCCGCTCAGGCCGCTTTTCCCGCCTGGTCGCGCACGCCGGCCGCCGAGCGTTCGCGGTTGTTGCTCGAAATCGCTCGGCGCATCGACGATCAGCGCGACCGCCTGGCGCGCGCGGAGTCGATCGACACGGGCAAGCCGTTGCGACTGGCCACGGCCGTTGACATCCCTCGCGCCGCCGCCAACTTTCGCTTCTTCGCCACCGCCATCTTGCACGGCCACACGGAAACCTATCGCACTGATGCCGCGGCGCTTAACTACGTGCTGCGCGCGCCGCGTGGCGTCGCCGGCCTGATTTCACCGTGGAATTTGCCGCTCTATCTGCTGTCGTGGAAGATCGCCCCGGCGCTGGCAACGGGAAATACCGCCGTCGCCAAGCCGTCGGAGTTGGCGCCGATGACGGCCCATCTGCTGACGGAAATCTGCCAGGAAGCCGGACTGCCGCCAGGCGTGCTGAACGTCGTCCACGGCACCGGATCAAAAGTGGGCGCCGCGCTGGTGACGCACCCAGCCGTCCGCGCGATTTCCTTCACCGGCGGCACCTCCACCGGCGCCGCCATCGCCGGCGCGGCGGCGCCGCTGTTCAAGAAACTAACGCTCGAACTGGGCGGCAAGAACCCCACTATCGTCTTCGCCGATGCCGATATCGACGAAGCAATACCGCAATGCGTGCGCGCGGCTTTCGAGAATCAGGGCCAAATTTGCCTGTGCGGTTCGCGCCTGTTCGTCGAAGAGCGCGTCTACCCCGCGTTCCTCGAACGCTTCGTCGCCGCCGCGCGAAGGCTCAAGATAGGCGATCCCCTCGACCCGGCCACGGATCAAGGAGCGCTTATATCGAAAAGTCATTATGAGAAAGTGTTGTCGTACGTGCGTTTGGCGAAGGAAGAAGGCGGTCGCTTCCCGTGCGGAGGTGAGCCAGCCACGGAGGTTGGCGACCGCTGCCGCGGCGGCTTTTTCGTGCCGCCCACGGTCGTCGCCGACCTGGCGCCCGAATGTCGCCTGCACCGGGAAGAAATCTTCGGTCCCGTCGTGACCGTCGCACCGTTCCGCGACGAGGAGGACGTGATACGCCTCGCCAATGACACCCCTTATGGTCTATCCGCGTCGGTTTGGACGAACGACCTGCGCCGCGCGCATCGCGTGGCCGAGGCCCTCGACGCCGGCACCGTCTGGATCAATTGCTGGCTGCTCCGCGATCTGCGAACACCGTTCGGCGGCGTCAAGCAGAGCGGCGTCGGCCGCGAGGGGGGCGACGATGCGCTGCGCTTCTTCACGGAACCGAAGACGGTGTGCGTGAAGACCTGACTCGCCCCTTACTTCATCTCGCGCTTCTTGCTCTTGTCCCTGAAGCGCTCGCCCGACCACGGCGGCATGCGATGCGGCGGTCCTTTGCGATCTGGCCCCATGCGATCCGGTCTCATCGTTTGGAACGGCCAATCCTCCGGGGCGTCGTTGGCCGATTCCGTCCGCGTCGGCGCGGTTGCGGGTACGGCAACGGTCGGCGGCGGGGTAGCGCTGACCGCTGGCGGCGGAGGTTCGCTAGCGGAGGGCAACGCGGCCCAGGTGAGACTTGCCAGGAGCAGCCCGGCCGCGCCGGCGACCCACCAGCGCTGGCGCGTGCCCGGAAAGTATCGGGTCGGCTTTCGTGCGTGAAGCAGTGCCGCGGCATCGTCGTCGGCCATGCGCTCCAGGGCGTCCGCCGCTTCCGCGGCGCTTCCGAAGCGGTCGGCCGGCTCCTTGGCCATCATCCTCCGCAAGATAGTTTCCAGCGCGGCCGGCACCTCGGTCCGCGCCTGGCGCACCGACACGGCCTCGTTAAGTTGGTGGTTGAGGAGCGTTTCCATGCAGCTGTTGCCGGAAAAGGGCGCCCGACCCGTCAGCAGGAAATAGAGCGTGCAGCCCAGGCTATAAACGTCGGCGCGCGCGTCGGCGCCGCGCGCGTTCTTCGCCTGCTCGGGCGCCATGAAGTCGGGCGTGCCCATGACGCGGTCGGCCTGCGTCAGCGTCGGCTCGCTCGCCTTTTCCGTCTCCTCGAAGCGCAACCGGGCCAACCCCAGGTCGAGTAGCTTGATAACGTCGTCCGCCAACAAGAGATTGGCCGGCTTCACGTCTCGATGCACCAGTCCCTTTTCGTGGGCGTGGTGCAGCCCGCGCGCGGCTTGACGTATGTACTCGCAAGCCCGATCGACCGGCAACGGTCCATCGCGCTTCACCAGCGCGGATAGATCGATGCCCTGCACGTACTCCATCGCCAGGTAATGCGTGTCGCCGGCCTGGCCAGCGTCGAACACGGTCACGATATTCGGATGCGCCAGCTGGGCCGCGGCGCGGGCCTCGCGCTGGAAACGTCCCACGGCCTGCGGGTCGCTCAGCAGTTGGCGGCGAATCACTTTCAAGGCCACGACGCGCTGCATTCCCTGGTGTCTCGCCTTGAAGACTTGCCCCATGCCCCCCTCGCCGAGCCGTTCCAGCAGCTGATACGGCCCGAGGATGAGGTCGGCCTCTCGGCCCTGCATTAACTGATTCACCTGAAAGGGCGTCAACCGGCCCGCCTGGATGAGATGCGACCCCAAGGCACGGGCTTCGGGATAGCGGTCCCGCAAGCCGTCGATGCGGCTCATCTCCTCCGGCGCCAGCAGGCGGCTGCGCTGTAGGGCCGTCACCAGGGTGTTGCTTTCGATTGCCATGAGGCCATTCCAGCGAGGAGGGAGGGAAGGAACATTTCGGGAAGCCATCCCACCCTATCAGTCACCAAATCGACCGCCGTGGTGCCGCGAGCGCTCTATACTTGCCCATCGCCGCGAAGGAGGATCCGCGAACCAACGGCCGAACTCTCCCCACTGACGACAGTTATCTTGTTGCCTCGTTCCCGCGTTCCGCCGAGAATCTACCTCATGCGTTACCCTACTCTCGTCGTCGGCGCCGGCCTCGCTCTCGGGCTTGCCGCCGCGCCGGCGGCGCCCGTGGAGCCTGGCACGTATCAATCCCCCTACTCCGTCGCGTTCACCGTCGCCGAGAAGGATCTGATCGGCGACCTCGAGGGCGCGCGCGGCGACTGGCGCCGCGAGTCCTCGATACCTCACGACGATTGGTATTCGGAAAAAGTACGCAAGGGCTACGGCGCCTGGGGAGCGCCGGCGCGCCACTATCCCGCCCCGGAAGGGATCGCCGACCGTTCGTTGACCTGGAAGCGCGAGCGCGTCATCGCCGTCGGCTTGCGTTACAAGGGGTACACCTACCAGCATCATCACATTCCCGACTGGGACCCGCCGCGCGATTGGCCCTGGAAAGAAGTCGCCAACGGCCGCAACGCCAAGGGCGTCGATTGCAGCAACTTTTCCTCCTTCGTCTACAACCAAGGCTTCGGCATCAAGCCGAGCAGCGCGATCAAGGAGCAGGCCAAGGCTCTGGACATCGCCGGCCCTGGCGATACCACCGAGATTCGGGCCAAAACCGTCAAGCTGCCCGCCGAATACGAGGACTTCGCCAAGACGTTGCACACCGGCGACCTGCTCTACATCCGCAATCGCCAGGAAGAGATTAGCCACGTCGTGCTGTGGGTGGGGAGCATCGGCAAGTCGCCCGACGACGTGCCGTTAATCCTCGACAGCCACGGCGAGGGCGTGAAAGACGACAAGGGCAACGCCATCCCCAACGGCGTGCAACTGCGGCCCTTCCGCAAGAATTCGTGGGTCCACAAGAGCGCGAGCCACGCGCATCGCATCCTCCTCAAGCCTTGACACCCAGGAGAAGTGGAGATGAACCGTCCGTATTTGTTCGGTCCGCTAGCGATGCTGCTCGGCATCGCGGTCTTCGCCGCCGACGAGCCGGCCCTGGTCGGGCCGGATATCCTGCGCGTCCTGGCGGCCTATCCGAAGCCGATCCGCGAGGCGATCCTCGAATTGGCCAACCACCCAGACCTGGTGAAGAAACTCGACCCGAAGGGCAAGGGAATCGACAAGGCCCTGGCCGGCCAGCCCGACGCGGTGCAAAAGGCGGGGCAACTGCTGGCCAAGGAGCCGGAAGTCTTGATGCTCCTCCAGGACGACCCGGATGCTTACGCGCCGGCGGCCAAGCAATTCGCCAAAGACCGGATCAAAATCGCCGCCCAGATGGACGACGAGGAGAAGCAAGACGCCAAGGCCGTGGACGAATGGGGCCTGCGCCTGGATGAAGACCAGGAGGCGTTGCAGCAGCTGGAAGCGGCCTCGGCGGCCTACGCCAAACAACCTGGCGGCACCGTCGATGACGCCGGCATCAGCGCCGGCGCGACCGCGAGCGAGGTGAACGTCCACACGCTGCCGACGCCCGGTTTCGTCAACTATGCGATGGCCAACGCCGACAAGTACCCGGCCCTCGCCAACACCATGACCAGCCAGTGGCTCAGTTCCCGGAACTCGGCGTCCTACGACGGCGCCTTCCATCAATGGTGGGGCGCGAGAGAGAATTACTTCCACGACAGCTTATTGCACAAGGACGCCGACCGCGGCCAACGCCTCGGCGAGCTAGCCCACTTCGATCGCCAGCACGCCAGCGAGGATGCCTCGAAGCGCTATCGGGACTTCGACAAACATGCCAAGGACTTTCCGGGCCTGGCCAAGCTGCCGAAGCACGATCCGAACCACAAGCCGTTGGCCCACGACCGCAAGCCGGACCACAAGGACGGCCATCCCGCCGGCAAGGATCCCAACCGCAAGCCGTACAAGGGCGACCACAAGAAGGTGCATCGCAAGCCGCCGTCGCACCATCAGCACATGCATCACGCCAAGGCGGGGCACCATCACCACGCCAAGGCGCATCACCATCACGGCAAGGGGAAGAAGTGAGTGAACGAACCACGTTTTGTTTACGTTTCGCGGAGGACCTGCACTTTCCGAAAAGACCCAAGCTCGGTCGAGTCTGGTAGATGTTTTTCCTAGGCGCGGAAATGGCTCTCCGGCAACGATGGCGGTTCTCACACCAAGCCGTCGAAACCGGGAGAGCCAAGGATGGCAACGTCGCAACTGCCCGCCGAATGGTGCCTGCTGATCGCCCATTGGTCCAGCCCGCTGCACGCGCGGCTGGCCTGGCGGCTGCTGCCGTTGATCAGCGGCATGCTCTTCGCCCGGGGACGGCGCACCGTCTCCCGTTGGCTGCGCGCGGGCGGATTGCACGCCGACTTTCGCGCCTATTACTACTTCCTCGGCAGCCTGGGCCGCAAAGCCGAATGGGTCGCGGGACTGCTCTTGCGTCAGGCGGTCGCCCGACTGCCGCTCGGCGACCGCTCGCTCTTCGCCATCGACGACACGCCCACCAAACGCTACGGCCCTAGCGTCGAAGGGGCGGGCATTCATCACAACCCGACGCCGGGGCCGGCCGATCAACAGTTTCTTTACGGCCATATCTGGGTGACCGTCGCCTCGGTACTCCGGCATCCCTGCTGAGGCACTATCGGTTCGCCGATCCTCACAGGACTTCTGGCGTGGTCCACTAGTCCCCTGTTGATCTTGCTGACAGGGGACTAACGTCCCCCGCTCGCCGATATTTATAGTGGAGACACCACCCCCATGCCCCTGATGACCGACGCCCCCGGCCCGGTGCCGGACTCCTCTCCCGGTTGGCGCCACATGTTCCGCGCCCTGCGCAGCCGCGACTTTCGGCTGTTCTTCATCGGTCAAACCATTTCCCTGATCGGAACCTGGATGCAGCAGACGGCCCTGCCCTGGCTGGTGTATAGCCTGACCGACTCCGCCGTCTTGCTCGGGTTGGTCAGCTTCTGCACGATGATTCCCGTGTTCGTCCTCGGTCCGGTCGCCGGCGTCGTGGCCGACCGCTGGCAGCGCCGCTCGCTCATGCTCGCCACGCAAGTCATTGCCATGCTGCAAGCCTTGCTCCTCGGGTTGTCCACATGGTTCGGTTGGATCGATGCCACGCAAATCTTGCTGCTCGCCATCCTGGGCGGCTGTGCCTGGGCGTTCAATATTCCCGTCGCTCAGGCATTTCTCTCCGACATCGTCCCGCGGGAAGACCTCCCCAGCGCCATCGCCCTTAACGCGGCGCTCACCAACCTGGCACGCATGATCGGCCCGGCCCTGGCCGGCGGCTTGATCGCCTTCGCCGGGGAAGGACGGCAAGGCGAGACGGTTTGCTTCCTCGGCAACGGCGTCAGCTATGTCGCCGTCCTGGCATGTTTGTGGCTGATCCAACCGACGTTGCCATCGCGTCCCGTTTCGACTGGCAGCCTGATCGCTCCGTTGAAAGAGGGCTTCGTCGCCGTCGCCCACAACGCCATCCTGCGCGACCTGTGGATCGTGGCGGCCTTGATCGGCCTGGTCGGCACGCCCGTCAGCTTGATGCCCGTCTTCGCTCGCCAGCTGGCCGGCGACGACGCCAGCGCCCTGGGCATTCTCATGGCAACGACCGGCCTGGGGGCGCTGGTCGGCGCCATCTATGTCGCTTCGCGGCGCGGCTTGCGCGGCTCGGGCAAACGGATCGCCATTGGCTCGGCCTTTCTCGGCCTGTCGCTCATCGGCTTCGCTTACGCCCCTTCGCTCGGCGCCGCGGCGGCCTGGCGCTTCGTCTCCGGCGTCGCCCTCGTCGTACAATTGACTTCGTGTTCGACGGTGGTGCAGACCGTCACCGACGACGACAAGCGCGGCCGCGTCCTGAGCCTCTTCAGCATGGCCTTCCTGGGCATGTCGCCGCTGGGCAACCTGGCCGCCGGCTTCCTGGCGAACATGATTGGCGCCGCCGCGACCTTCTCGATCTACGGAATCAGCTGCTTGTTAGTCGCGGTCGCCTTCGCGGCCCGCCTTCCGGCCTTGCGCGTCGCCACTCACATGGACGAGTAGCCGTGCCGCGCGATGACGGGCTGGCAT
>JBBSES010000078.1:0-12515 GCA_038239465.1 Gemmatales bacterium | reverse complement strand
GGTCGGGCAGCTGTACATGGGACTGGCTGCCCGGCCCGAGTACAAGCGTGTCGGCCATCATGAGGACGCCATCCACGGCGCGGGCCAGGCGATGGCCGCTGACCAGGTCGAGCCGCGCCGAGGTGCTAACCGGCACGGGCTGGCGGAATTGCAGCTGGCACGAACCGCCGAGCGTCACGCGGTCGTCGGGCCGCAGCAGCGATTTCTCGGCCGATTCGCCGTTGACGCGCAGAGGACGCACCGCTTCGAGCATGTACCCTTCAGCGTCGCGCGTCAGCGTGGCGTGATGCCGCGAGACATCGGCGAAGAGGGCGATATCGACCGTGGCGTCGGGGACGGCCTGGCCGAGCGTCACGCGCGGGGCCAGGCAAATCAGGTAGCCGCCGACGCCGTCGATCCACAGCAGGAAGCGATTCGCCGTTTCCGTCGCGGGCTTACCCGCGGGCGTGGATGTTTGTCTCGACTCGTAACCGGCGATCGTCGATGGCTCGGTCGCCTGCCAGGCGCGGGCGCGGGTCTGTCGGGCTTCGAGGTGCAGCGGCGCCACGGCCAATACTTCGTCCGCTTGGTGGATGGCGGCTCGCCAGTGGGCGCCGGCCACCGCTTCGTGCAGCTGGAGTGACGCTTCGGCAAAGGCGTTGCGGCGGAATTCCAGTTCGTCACGCACGCAAGTCAACGGAGCCAGAGTGGGCCAGGTGCGGCGCAGGCGTTCCACGATCTGCTGAGCGGCGGGGAAATCGCCTTTGTCGGCCAGGTCGCCGGCTTGCACCCAATCCTTGGCCGCTTCTTCCAGGTCTTGCAGGTCGGGCAACCGCACTTGACGGTCACGGAGCAAGGCGATGGCTTCGAGCGCCCGCACCGGCTCGCCTGCTTCGAGGCGCTTGCGAACGTCGGCGATTCCCTGTTTCGCCAGTGCCAGGCGCAGTTCGTCGCCTCGGGCGCCTACTTGGTCGGCATGGAGGAGGTCTTGCCAGGCGGCTTCGGGATCGCCTTGGCTCAGGTGTCGCAGGCCGCGTTCCACGTAGCCGCGGCCCAGCTGTTGCAGCAGTTCCGCCGCCCGTTTCGGCTGGCCCGCCCCCGAGGGCTGCAGAAGCCGATGCGCCTCTTCGAGACGCCCCTGTTTCAGCGCCTCGCGGACCTGCTTCAGGGGGAACCAGGCGGTGCCGAGCATGAGACACGCTCTCGATGAGAAGGGACACTTCGGGAGACGAGAGCGGGCGTCCTTCCGGGCCGTCGTGGCGCGGCGGCGGAAGGACGCCCGATGCGAAACCGACGTTACTTGCTGTTGCGGTTGAGGAAGGCATCGGCCAGGTCGGCGCCGTTGGCCTTCGGCTCGGGCTTCGTCTCTTCGACGACGATGCCGTGCTTCTTCTCGAGGTCCAGTTCCTTCTGCTCGACCTTCATGCGGCGCTCGAGGGTGGAGATATCCTTTTTGATCGCGGCCAGGCGGCTATCGTCCACCTGGACCTTCGATTCCGTCTGCACGCGGCGCAGTTCGGCCAGGTCGCCCTGCAGCTTCTCGATGGTGGCCAGCAGTTCCGACTCCTGCGAGCCGATGGAGGCCAGCTTTAATTCGCCTTCCTGGGCGGCGCGGCGATTCTCTTCGAGAATCTTCTCGTTATTCTTCAGACGGCTCTCGGTCGCCTGAGCGCGGCGGACGAGGTTGGCCAGCGTCACGTCGGCCACGTCCTTCTTGTACTGACGGCCATTGAAGGCCACCATGCTGCCCGAGTCCTTCAAGGAAGCGGCGAGCGTCTGGATGTCCTTCTCCTGGGAGGCCAGTTCCTTCTTCAGACCGGCGACGGTCTTCTCCTGGTCTTCGGCCTTCTGCTGCAAGTTAGCCACGACGTTACGGTTGCGGTCGAACTCGCCGCGCAGGCCGCCGACCAGCGTCCGCAGACGATCGATCTCGAACTCCATCGGCACCTGATTGTGGGCGCAGATGGACGCTTTCTTCCACCACGTGGACACGTAGCTGCCCGCGGTCGTGAAGCTCAGGACGTAGAGGGCCACGATGGCGCCAACGGTGATGAAGGCCGATTTCTTGAACATTCCACACATAACGCTAACCCCTTTCTACCACGAATCTTGAACACGATTGACCCGGCAAGCGCCGGGAAAGATTGATTCCCCGTCAGAGTATTTCGCCCCTGCCCCCCCGGGATTTAGAAAAATATCCCGAGGCGAGGCGACGGTGGGGAATGGCGCTACCCCTCTATCGTATCACGGGGAGGCAAGGGAAAGCAAAGAAGAAGTGGACGGTGGACGGTGAAGAAGAAATGGACAGTGGTTGGTGGACGGTGGACGGAAAAGGCACGTGGACCGTGAGGTGGCCTCTGGTCTCTGTCTTCTTTCACCGTCCACCAACCACCGTCCATCTGCATTTTCCGTTCACCGTCCACCGAATTACGCCAACCCGCCAATCGGATCGCCGTGATAGACGAAATGCGGCCGGTCGAGCTTGTCTTGCCAGTGAATGGTGGGAGGCAGGCCGAGCGATTGGTAAATCGTCGCCGCCAGATTTTCCGGCTTCTGCGGGGCGGCCGAAGGGTAGGCGCCGATCTTGTCGGAAGCGCCGATGACGCGGCCTCCCTGGATGCCGCCGCCCGCGAGAAAGACGCTCTGCACGGCCCCCCAGTGGTCGCGGCCGGGCGTTTTGGCGCCGCCGTTCGTCACGCTTATTTTCGGCGTGCGGCCAAACTCGCTGCCGATGACGATCAACGTCGAATCGAGCCGGCCGCGCGCTTCCAGATCGTCGAGCAGGGCCGATATCGCCCGGTCGGCGGGCGGCAGTAAGAAGTTTTTTAGGTTGCGGAAAATGTTCTCGTGCGTGTCCCAGCTTTCGTTGTTGCCGAGGTTAACCTGCACGAGACTGACGCCGGCTTCCACCAGCTGCCGCGCCATGAGCAGCGACCAGCCGAAGGAATTACGGCCATAGCGGTCCTGCACCTTGGCATCGACGCCATGCACGTCGAATGCCTGGTGGACGCCCTTGTCGAGCAATAGGGACACGGCTTCTTGCCGGTGCCGGTCGAGGTCTTGGCCAGCGCGGTCGAAGCCACGCCGTTGGCCATCGAGCGCGTCGAGGAGACGGATTCTACTCTGCAAACGATCCTCGATGACGCCGGCAGGGAGGGATAGGCTCGGCGCCTCGAAGCGATAGTCATCCGGTACATATTTGCCGGTGCGCCGCTCGAAGCCGAACTCGGGAAACGCTCCGTGAATGTACTGGCTCGAACGAAAGTGGCTGGCCTCGACGAACCACGGGTCGCGTTCCTTGCCCATCGCTCCCGCGAACTGGCCGGGAATGGTTCGGCCCGTGACGTGGACGAGTTTCTCGGGCAGCACGACGGCGGGCGGCAAATTGTGGCGCGGCGGACACAGGGCCATCGCCATCGACGCGAAGCAGGGCCAATCGGTCGGCTTCGGTTCGTCGGGATCGAAGCCCGGCGGCAGCTGACTGCGGCCCGTGAGCATCGCCAGGTGGCCCGCCGAATGAGCGTTGTGCGGATGCGTCAGCGAACGGACCAGCGACCAGCGATCGCTGCGCGCCGCCAGCAAGGGCAAGTGTTCGCAGATGTTCAAGCCCGGCGTGCGCGTGGCGATGGGCCGGAACTCGCCGCGAATTCCTTCGGGGGCATCGGGCTTGGGGTCGAAGCTCTCGTGCTGGCTGATGCCGCCCGAGAGAAAGATGTAGATGACGGCCCGCGCCTTTCCGGCGGACGCGCCGGCGAGAGCCTGCAGTCCGCGAACGTGGTTCATGCCGAGGCCGAGCAACCCGACGGCGCCGGCTTGCACGGCGGCGCGGCGAGTGAAGCGGGGATGCTGAAGCATCGCGGTCATCGGTCGCCCTTTCGCGCATCGGGGATTTCGAGAGCCACGGGCACGGATACCTGTTCGACCGCCGGCCGGCGGCCCTGGACCAGGTCGATGAGCATGTGGCCAATGATGGCGCCGCGCTCGGCGGAAGTCATCAGCGGCCGAGGATACGGGTACGGCTTTTTGACGCCCGGCATGTCATACACGTCGCACACGGCCAGCGGCAGGGATTTACCCAGGTCCGCCAGCGCCGCCGCGGCCATGTCGGCCTGCGGCGTGCCGCGACAGAGGATGCCGCCCTTGCCGCGATGGGCGGCCAGGGCCATCGCTACCTCGGCGGCGACGTATGCCACGTCGTCGGGCACGCAACGCAGCGTGAAGGCATCGGCCGGCAGCCGCGCCGCCGCCAGGGCGTCGCGCACGGCGTCGAAGAGTTGGTGGTCGCCGTGCAGCATCCGCTCGCGCACGAGCACCAGCAGCCAGCGCGCCCCTTGACCGAGCAGATAATCGGTGAGCATCCGGCCCATGAACGCCTGATCGCGGTCGATGCACGGCAACCCGTCAATCGACGGGAAACGCACGCCGGCAAGGACGGCGGGCAAGCCGCTGTTGGCCAGTTCGCGCTGCACCTCGACCGACGCGCGGAACAGGACGAACCCCTCCGGTTCGGGCGACGATAAGGCTTCGGCCACGCGCTGGCGGACGAAAACCTGTTCCTCGCCGGGCGGTAGAAAGTCGATGCGCAAATCGGCGCGCGGCATGGTGCCCTGGATGCCGAGCAGGATGCCGTCGGCGAGCAATCCCTCCGTCTGCAAGAAACGCCGATGCACCAGCAGATGCACTCGGCGCAACGGCGAAGCCGAGCCGTCCTGGACCGGCGCGGCGATCACGGTCCCGGAGCGCTGACGGCGATACAGCAGATTTCGCTGCACGAGAAGTTGCATGGCCCGGTTGGCGGAGGTAGTGCTGACGCCCAGCATCTTCGCCGTCCCCGCCGTGTTCAAATAGGCGTCGCCGGGGCCCAGTCGGCGCCGGCGAATGTCGGCGACGATGCGCTCGGCGAGGTGGACGATCTTCGGCGTTCGGGACACTGTAGTAGCCATGCCTTTCTTATAGGGCATTCATTTCGCGGAGGCAAACAATATTTCCGTCATGGGCGAGAATTTTTCTCGATGCTGTTTCGGCGCGTTTCCGACGTGGCTTTTCGTAGGTTGAAAGCGTCGATACCCAATGAATTCTCCAGGAGGCCCGTCGTGACGACGACCGCCGATACGTTTGCCCTGGCCGTGCAATATCATCAATCGGGGTATATGTCCGAGGCGGAGCAGCTATATCGGCAGGTGGTCGCGGCCGAGCCGACACATGCGCAGGCCCATTGCAATCTCGCCGTCATCGCCGCGCAGCAAGGGCGTTTCGCGGAGGCGCTGGCGAGCTACGACGCGGCCCTTACACTGCAGCCCGACTTCGCCGAGGCGCACTTCAACCGAGGCAATTGCCTGAGCCGCATGGGCCAGATATCCCCGGCCATCGACAGTTTCGCCGCCGCCATCCGCTGCAAACCCGACTTCGCCGCGGCCTATTTGAATCAAGGACGCGCCCTCGTCCAGCTGGGCCGAGCGGCGGAAGCCGTTCCCCTCTTCCGCGAAAACGTCCGTCTGTTGCCCGGCGAGGGCGACGCCATCGCCCACCTGGCCAACGCCCTCGTCGCCAGCGGCCAAACCGAGGAGGGGGTGGCGCTGCTGCGCGATCTGATCCGCGAGCAGACCGACTCCGTCGATGGCCATTATTTCCTCGCTTGCGCCCTGTCCGCCCGCGCCGACAAGATCGACGAGGTGGCCAAACTTCTGCTCCGCGTCATCGAACTGCGGCCGAACTTCGTCGAGGCGCACAACAACCTCGGCATCGTCCTGGAGACGCAGGGCAAGCTAGACGAGGCGATTTATCATTGGCAACAAGCGCTCTACTATCGGCCCGGTTTCTTCGCCGCCCACAACAACCTGGGCAACGCTTATACCCTGCAAGGCAGCATCGACGAGTCGTTGGCCCATTTCCGCAAGGCCATCGAACTGCAGCCGGGCCATGCGCACGTTCATAGCAATCTGCTGTTGACGCTCAATTATCACGCCGCCCTCGACCCGGCCGCCGTGCTGCTGGAGCATCAACGCTGGAGCCAGATGTATACGACGGGCATTACGCCATTGCCGCCGGCCGCCGTCGATCGCGCGCCCGATAGGGTGCTGCGCATCGGCTACGTTTCGGCCGACTTCCGCGCTCACACCGTCGCCGCATTTATCGAGCCGGTGCTGACGGCTCACGACCGCACGCGCTTTCACGTGACCTGTTACGCCAACGTCACGCATCCCGACGAGGCGACCGAGCGCTTCCGCGCCCTGGCCGACGAGTGGCGGCCCATCGCCGCATTGAGCGACGACGACACCGCCGCCCTCATCCGCCGCGACGCCATCGATATCCTCGTGGACTTGAGCGGCCATACCGCCGGCAATCGCCTCCTTGTCTTCGCGCGCCAACCGGCCCCCGTGCAGGTCACGCTCTTCGGCTATCCGACGACGACCGCCGTCCCCGGCATCGGCTATCGCATAACGGACATGCACGCCGACCCGCCCGGAATGACCGAAGCGTTCTGCACGGAACGCTTGGTGCGCCTTGCCAACGTCGCCTGGTGCTATCGGCCTCCCGAGGGAACGGAAGTGACGCCGTTGCCGGCCGATACGGCGGGATACGTCACCTTCGCCTCGTTCAATAACCTCGCCAAGACGACCGACGAAGCGCTCGCGCCGTGGGCGCAAATCCTGCACGCCATTCCCGAGGCACGGCTGCAACTCCTCTCGGGCATGGGCGCCCCCGGCACGCGCCGCGTTAACGCCACCCTGGCAAAACACGGTATCTCCGCGCAACGAGTCACCTGGATGACCCGCCGGCCCAAGGACGAGTATTTCCGCCTGTATCACGATGTCGATATCGCGCTCGACCCGTTCCCGTACAACGGCGGCGTGACGACGTGCGACGCCCTGTGGATGGGCGTGCCGGTGGTGGCGCTGGCGGGAAAGAGCTACGTCTCACGCCAGGGAGTGAGCTTGCTCACGAACGTGAAATTGACGGAATTGATCGGCGCGACGCAGGAGGAATACGTGCAAGCCGCCGTCGCTCTGGCGCACGACTTGCCGCGCTTGCGCGGTCTGCGCGGCGACCTGCGCGAGCGCATGCGCCAGTCGGTGCTGACCGACGCAACGCGCTACACGCGGCAGCTGGAAGGGGCGTATCGGGCGATCTGGCAACGCTACGTGAGCGGGGTCGCGTAAGCGCCCCGAGCGCGAGAGCGCGCGAAACGTAAACAATTCGAGCTAAGCAATCTCGCCGTCCGCGACGCCGCACTCCAGAAAGACCGCGGCGCCGTTGGGCCGACAATCGACGGCGCCCACTTCCGCGGGCAGCAGCACGACATCGCCCTTTTCGATCGGATAGTTACGGCCCTGGTGCGTCAGTTCGGCCTTCCCTTCCAGGCCCACCAGGACGCGGCAACGCCCCGGCGCCCCCGCGCGGAAGGGCACGCTCGTCTTCACGCGCCACAGCTGGAAGTAGGGGCAACAAACGAGGCGTTCGCGCTGGACTGGCCCCTCCGCTTCCGCGATGGGCCGCACGGGTCCGGTTGGCGGCGAGGCGAAATCGGTGCAGGCCAATGCCTCATCGACGTGCAATTGCCGAGGGTGCCCCGTCTTGGCGTCCACACGGTCCCAGTCGTACAGGCGAAAGGTCACGTCGCTATTCTGCTGCACCTCGAAGAGGACGACGCCGCCACCCAGGGCATGGACCGTGCCGGCAGGCAGGAAGAAGCAATCGCCGACGCGCGGCGTGTAGGTGGCCAGGCAGTCGGCTACTGTCCTATCGCGCAGGGCGCGACGCAAATCGTCGGCGCCCAGTCCCGGCTTCAACCCGGCATAAATACGGCTGTCCGGGTCGGCATGCAGCACGACCCAGGCTTCCGTCTTGCCGCGCTGCCCCTGCGGCAAGAGGTGAACGTGCTTGTCGTGCGGATGGACTTGCACGGAGAGCGTGTCACGCGCGTCGAGGAACTTGAGGAGCAGCGGGAACCGATGCGCCTCGTTGGCGCGCGGCCCGAGGATGCGGCTGGCGTCGGATTCCATCAGTTGGCGCAGCGTATGGCCACGCAGCGGCCCGTGCGTCACGCGCGTCGGATGGTCGCCCTGGTCGCTCAGCACCCAAGCCTCGCCGACGGGATCGCCGCCGGGCAGCGGGCGGCCGAGCAACCCTTCGAGGCGCCGACCGCCCCAGAGGGTGTTCTTGTATATCGCCTCGAAATGTAGCGGATAGAGAGGGAGACGGTCCATTCGCGGTTTTCTCCTGACGGGGCGGACAGCTAGCGCACCATAACGCCGCCGGCTTGTTTCCGCAACGGCGGCCGGGGAGCCATAGGGCTGAATTGGTTTGCCGCTTGACATCGCTCCCGCGCCGCCCGATCATCACCATTCTACCCGCCGCCGGTCGTCCCCGATGCCGCGATACCGACACTCCCACCCCTTGCCGCGCCGCGCGGAACCGTTGCCGTTGGCGGGAAAACTCTCACCCTCAAGGAGCGACTTATGTCCGTGAAGCATTCGATGTTGCCCGGCGCGCTGGGCCTGGCCCTGGTCCTCGCCGCACTGACGGCGCCGTCGTCCGCGCAAGAGAAGAAGACCAAGGGCGTCTGGACCGACGCGCAAGACGCCACGCTGCCGGTGGACTTTAAAATCCAGGGCGAATACGCGGGCGAGATCAAGGACGCCGGGAAAGTGGGCGCCCAGGTGATCGCCCTGGGCAACGGCACCTTTCAAGCCGTGATCCTGCCCGGCGGCTTGCCCGGCGAAGGCTGGGACGGCAAGAACAAGAGCCTGCTCGACGGCAAACTCGATGGCGAGAAGGCCATGTTCAAACCGGCCGCCGGCAAGAAAAGCTATCTGAGTCAGAGTCCCGAAACTTTCTCCGCCACGTCGAAGTTCCCGCCGATGGGCCATAAGGACTACACCGCCACCATTAATGGCGACACCTTCGCCGGCAAGACCGAGGACGGCACCGCCTTCGAGCTAAAGAAGGTGGCGCGCAAGAGTCCGACAATGGGCGCCAAGCCGCCCGAGGGAGCCGTCATTCTCTTCGACGGCAGCAATACCGACGAATGGAAGGGCGGCCGTCTCGACGCGACGACCAAACTGCTCAACACCGACGGCAACGACATCCTGAGCAAGAAGAAGTTTAACAACTACACGGCCCACGTCGAGTTCCTATTGCCCTATCGTCCCGACGCGCGCGGCCAGGGACGCGGCAATAGCGGCTTCTATCAGGTGGACCACTACGAGGTGCAAATTCTCGACTCGTTCGGCCTTGACGGCAAGAACAACGAATGCGGCGGCGTTTATACCAAGGCCGAGCCGAAGGTGAACATGTGCCTGCCGCCGCTGGCGTGGCAGACCTACGACGCCGAGTTCACCAACGCGATTGCTGGAAACGACAAGAAGCTCAAAAGCGCCCGGCTGACACTGAAGCACAACGGCGTCGTCATCCACGACGACATCGAGATTAGCGGACCCACCGGCGGCGGCCGTGGCGAACCGGAAGGCACCCCTGGCTCGATCAAACTGCAGGGGCACGGCAACCCGTTGCAGTTTCGCAATGTGTGGGTGGTGGAGAAGAAGTAATTTCGTAGGGTGCGTCAAGCGTACTCGCGCGGACGCACCCTTTTTCGCTTGCGCGATGAGAAATGGTATGAATCATAGGCGCTAATCGGCCGATTCGCGCAAACTGGTTAAGAGGCGTTGGGCGCGGGCGCGGCGCCGTTGATCGGCTGCCCACAACTCGAACGCGATAACGCGAAAGCGGGAAGGGCCGGGAAAGCAGCCCAATATAGAGACAAGAGACCTACCCTCGATTTCCACGGTACTTAGTCAGGCCTCCCGACTGCGTGAGCGAATACTTGTCGGTGCTGACGCGCTCGACCGTGACGTCGCCACTGACCCGATTGCCGTTCTGATCGAGCGTGACTGACTCTTCATTGGTTTGGGAAGAAAAGCGGACAAAAAGAGTGCCATGCTCCAATGGGGCAAACCGCTATCTACGGACGGATACCGCAGTGGAGGACCTAGCCATGCCGCTGCACGATTGGACCGATGAACGAGGCTGGGACAGCGTCCATCCGTTCTGGCTCGCGTATCTCGTCGAATGGATTCAGCCGCGCTTGCCGGAAGGCTACAAAGCGTTTCTCGGCGGCGTCCCCGCCTTGACGGTGGCGTCGGGCAACGGCAAGCCTGATGTCGGCGTCCGGCAATGGGGATCAAAATTGCCCACCGACCAGGCGGCGACCGATACCTCCGTGCTCGAGCCGGACCTGGAAGTGAGCGTCGCCTTCCGCCTCGACCCGCAACAGGCCGTGCATATCGACTTGCAAGGCCAACTCATCGCCGCCATTGAACTCGTGTCGCCGCGCAACAAGGACCGTGCCGACGCGAAGGAGACATATTCCAGCCGCTACCTGGGTTATCTTCGCCTGGGCGTTCATCTACTGTTGGTCGATGTGCTGCCGCGCCCGAGGGGATTCTCGTTCGCGGACGCCATCACGACCGGCCTAGGCATGGAACTGTCGCCGCTGCCGCCGCCTTTCGCCGCGGCCTACCGCGTCGGCGAGGTCGTCCCGGTGGCGGCGGATATGGGCAGCCTCATGGGCCTGTGGCGCCGCCCGCTTCGGATCGGCGACCCGCTTCCCTCGCTGCCGCTGCCGCTGAGTGTCCACCGGGCCGTCGTGATCGACCTGGAGGAGACGTACCAGCGGGCGGCGAAGCGAGCGTATCTGGATTGAAATGGTGGCCTCAGTTCAACAGGCGAAAATAAGACATTCCAAATGCGAATATGGATAGCGAAAAGGGAATAGGAAAGCGATAAAGGGAAATCGTACAATAAGCGAAAATTGAGATGTCGGCTTTTCGCTTCCCAAGAGAGTCGTGCCATGGACTACGTTACATTCATTCGGGAGAGCCAAGTAACGATTCAGAAGCTGCATGCACGTATTCACGAAACCCTGAAAGAGCGCGACACTCCGAAGGGGCGTAGACTCTGGACAAAGGCATGTACGGAGTTCCATGTGCGTTACTCTAGCCTTGCGTTTCCAGGCGGCTACGATTCGGGTCCTGCTCGCATCAAGGCGAACGAACCTCAAGCTATTGAGGCTGCATTGGTGTTTCTGGAAGTCCGCCCGTATTTCTTCCGGTCCGGCTACATGCGAGAAACCCTAATGCGTCGCCTTCATGAGCAGCGGTCAAACGGCGCGCTTTGCAGCCGTGCTGGAAGCACAGCGCCAATGGCGCATCAAGGCCCAACAAGGCGAACCGGCCGACCGTCCTACCTCCGCCTCGCTACGGCAGGCCGGCGCCTGAGTTGCGTAGGTCGCTTGACGCACCCTACGCGCCTCACTTCGACCGCAATAAATACTTGGCGATGACGAAACTCGTCAGGCCGAGACTGATAGCCAAGCTCCACCAAAAGAACGTGGCATGGCACCGCTCTTTAGGATTCGGGCCATCGGTCTCGCGGAGACGGCGCTCGCGGGCATGGGTCGCGCCGCTGACGACCGCGGTAGTGCTACTCAAGAAGGCGAGCAGTTCGACGAAGCAGCCGCGGCCGTCGGCCAGGGCGATGACCAGTTCGATGAATTCGATCACTGGCCGGCTCCCGCTTTACCGGCGGCCCGCGCCGCGTTACGCTGGGGTTCATCCCGTACTATTCACGACTATCGGCCCCCACCGGGGACCATCTCCGGGAGAACTCCATCATGAGCCAGGAAGCCGCCGACCGCCAGCAGCAGGAGATGCGCAATTTCATGAGCTTGCTGCCGTTGACCGCCGAGATCGCCGGGTTGCCGAAAGCCGAGTTGGGCAAGTACTTCAACGAAGGGCAAATGGAAGTCCGCGCCGCCACCATTCGCAATGCCTACAAGATGGCCAAGAAGGTGCTGCGCGACGTGGGCCGCGAAGGGGCCGCGGCGCCGGGATGAAAGGTCAAAACGGGAGGTCGCCCATGTAAGGGACAGGCGGCGCCGGCGGCAACGCAAGGGCGATGGCGGTGGCCGTCGCGTAGGCCCGGCAATGGGCGATGCTGAGCATGATGTCGCCGATGCGCAAACTCATGGCTCGATCCTTGGCGGCGCCGGCCATGTGGACGCGCGGCGGCGCCTTACCTTCGTAGCGTACTTCCAGATCGGTAAACGTAACGCCGCGCCGCCAGCCGTCGCCCAGACATTTCAGCAGCGCTTCCTTGGCCGCCCACACCCCGGCGAAATGGGCCGTGGCATGTTTGCGTGCCTGGCAGTAGCGAATCTCGCGCTCAGTGTAGACGCGCGCGAGGAACAACTCGCCGTGCTGCTCGATCATGCGGCCGATGCGCAAACATTCCACGATGTCGGTGCCGATGCCCACGATGTCCATCGGAATCTCGCGCTTGTGTAGCGAGCGGGGGGCGTAAGCCCCCCCGTGGTTCTCCGGGGGAAATCCACGGGGGGCTAACGCCCCCCGCTCGCCAAAACAACCCACTTTTTCACGCGCTCCGGCGGAGAGCGAAGTCACGATGACTTCTCCGTGATGTTAGCAAACCGCGCGACGCGGTGTACAATGCCGGTTTTGGCCCGCGAGCGCGAGAGG
>JBBSES010000077.1:0-12528 GCA_038239465.1 Gemmatales bacterium | reverse complement strand
ACCAGCTGAATCTTAAGCAGCACTGTCGCCGATATACCAACGATTTCCGCGGCCGGCCGCTCTTGACCCCACCCCCGCGCCCGCTATAGTCCGCCCCCTGGCAGCGGAGCCACCGTCCGCGGCGCCCCGAGGGTCGGCCCATGCTCTTCTGCACCTTGCCGTACTTGTATTTCTTCACGGCCGTCTTCGTCGTCTACTGGTCGATGCCCTGGCACCGCGCCCGCGTTTGGCTGCTGCTCGGCGCCAGCTTTTACTTCTACGCCAGCTGGAATCAGTGGCTGGCGCTGCTCATCGGCGTCACCACGGTTATGGATTACCTGGTGGCGCGCGGCATCGAGGCGTCCCCTTCCCAGCGTTCGCGGCGTTTCCTGCTCGGCCTGAGTCTCGCCGCCAACGTCGGTTTGCTGGTCTACTTCAAGTACGCCAACTTTTTCCTCCAGTCGCTCGAAGCGGCATTGCACCGTTGCGGCGGCACGGTGTCGTTGCCGCTCTTGCAAGTGATCCTGCCGGTCGGCATCTCGTTCTACACCTTTGAAGCGATCAACTACACGGTGGACGTGTACCGCAGGAAAGCACCGGCGGCGCGGAACCTGGCCGACTTCATGCTGTTCATCACGTTCTTTCCGCATCTGGTGGCCGGGCCGATTGTCCGCGCCCGCGACTTTCTGCCACAAGTCGGACGGCGCAAGCGCTGGGACTGGCTGCGTCTCGACCTGGGCGCCCGCTATTTCTTGCTCGGCCTGTTCAAAAAGCTGGCCATCGCCGATCACCTGGCGCAGTTCGCCGACCCGGTCTTTCAGGATCCGCACGCCTACGGGAGCCATGCCGTCTGGCTGGCGACCATCGCTTATACGTTGCAAATTTATTGCGATTTCTCCGGCTACAGCGACATGGCCATCGGCTCGGCGCACATGCTCGGCTACAAGCTGGCGTTGAACTTCAACCTGCCCTACCTGGCGAGCAACGTGGCCGAGTTCTGGCGCCGCTGGCACATCTCGCTCTCGACCTGGCTGCGCGATTATCTCTTCATTCCGCTGGGCGGCAGCCGCGGCACGCGCTGGCACACGCATCGCAACTTGCTCATCACGATGATCCTCGGCGGCCTCTGGCACGGCGCCAGCTGGACGTTCGTCGTCTGGGGCCTGTTGCACGGACTATTGCTGGTGGCGCACCGCGAGTTTCAGGCCCTGTGCAAACCGCGGCCACGTTTGGACGGCTGGCTGCAAAGCATGGCGGGCACGGTCGCGCGGCGAAGTATCACCCT
Organism: Gemmatales bacterium; assembly: GCA_038239465.1. Lineage (GTDB taxonomy): Bacteria > Planctomycetota > Planctomycetia > Gemmatales > Gemmataceae > JBBSES01. Next base: position 11,264 of record JBBSES010000077.1, on the reverse strand, counting down.
GTTGGCCGTCGCCCTGGGCTGGGTGCTGTTTCGCGCGCAAACGCTGGGAATCGCTGTTGCCATCTATCGTCGTTTGCTGGTGCCGCGCGGTGGGCTAGGGCCGCCGCTCAATCCGCTCAGTCTCTGGTGTTTGGTGGCGCTGGTGATTGTTTGTCACGTCCTGGCGCACACGCGGGTGTGGCAAAAATTAGTGTGGCGCTTGCCGGCGCCGGCGCTGGGGGCGGCCTATGCGTTGGTGTTGACGCTGGCCCTGTTGTTGGCGCCGGCGTCGGGACAGTCGTTCATCTACTTCCAGTTTTGAGGGCGGCCCACGCATGACGGCGGCGCGGCGACATCGGCGGGCACGATTGACGCTCGCTTGCGCCGTCGCGTTTTTTACCGCCGGGCAGCTGGCGTCTCAGCGCTGGCTCGATCCGCGGCCCTTCGGCAAAGAGCCGGAATACGAACATAACCTGACGCGCTTGCGAGCCAGGATCGCGGAAAAGCCGGGCCGGCCGCTGGTGTTGATGATGGGCACGTCGCGGCCGGGCCGGGGCTTTCGGCCGCAAGCGCTGCCGGCACTTCCCGGCGATCCGCTAGTATTCACCTTCGCCCAGAGCGGTTCCGGGCCGATCTGGAATTTGCTGTGGCTGCGGCGCCTGCTCGACCAGGGCATTCGGCCAACGCATGTCATCCTCGAAACCTGGCCGCCCTTCTGGTGTCGTAATCGCACCGCCGAGGAAGGGCTGAACGAGGGCCACTTGGCGACTCCCGACGCGGCCGACCTGCGCTTCCTCACGCCGTACGCCTCAGCGCCGGGCCGCTTCATGCTGGACTGGGGAATTGATCGAGTGGTGCCCCTCGCTGGCCGGCGCCGAGCCATGCTGCGCCGCTGGCTGCCAGCATGGTCGCCGACGACCGACGAGCCGTGCGACGCGGGTCTGGCCATGATGGACGACTACGGCTGGCGGCCCGAACGACTGACGCACGATCCGGCCTATTTCCGGCAAACCACGGCGCAGTATCGCAAAGTATTTACGTTCCTCGATACGTTCCAAATCCCCGAGCCGACGGGGCAGGCGCTGCGCGACACGCTGGCCCTGTGCCGACGGGAAAAAATCGGCGCCGTGCTGCTGCTCATGCCGGAGCCGTCCTTCTTTTCGGAGTGGTACACGGCCGAGGCGCGCGCGGAATTCGGGGGCTTCTTGACCGGCCTCAGCGCCGAATTCGCCGTGCCGTTGGTCGATGCCCGCGCCTGGATGGCGGACGATCAGTTCGCGGACCCGGCGCACCTGACGGCTCCGGGCGCCGACGCCTTTACGCGGCGCTTTGGCCGGGAAGTGCTGCGGCCGCTGCTCGGCGGCCCCACTTCGCCAGCGACGGAATCGATGGTGCGCCACAATGCGCCGTGACCGCAAACGCTCTGCACGGACGGCCTTGCTCTCGGGCGCCGCTTGCTTCGCCGTTATCCAGGCGTTGCTGGCATTAACCATCTATCGAGGGGTGCCGCGTCTGGCCGATCCGGTCTTCGGCGGCAAGGCGGCGCTGCTGCGGGCTGTGCTGCTCGAATCACATGAGGACAGCGCGTTCATCCTCGTTCTCGGCAGTTCGCGCGCCGCGTTCGGCATCGATGCCCAGCGGCTGGCGGAGCAAATGTCGCTCACCCGTGGTCGTCCGGTCGCCGCGTTTAATTTCGGCATGCTCGGCGTTGGCCCCAGCACCGAGTTGTTGACGGCGCGACGGCTGTTCGCCGCGGGCGTCGAGCCCGACTTGCTACTCATCGAAGTCTTACCCCCCTTCCTCGCCGGGCAATGCACCCCGCCGGAAGCGCGCTGGTTCCCGGCCGACGCGCAGTTCAATGGCGACGAATTGGCACTTCTCCAATCCTACCATTGTCCAACCCAAGGACGAGCGCCCGGCTGGCTCCCTGGTTATGCCCATCGCCTGGCTCTCATGGAAGAAACGGCCCCGTGGTGGCTGCCGGCAGCGCGGCGTCACGATTGGCTGCGCCGCTGCGACGCCGCCGGCTGGACCGCGCAGGTGGAAGCCGTCGCGGCCGCGTATTGGCAGGGGCATCTCGAAAAAGATCGGCAGTTGTATGCGGAAGCATTCGATGGCTATCGGCCCGGCGGCGCGCCGGGGCGGGCGCTGCGCGAATTGTTGCTGCTATGTAGGAGCCGAAATGTGCGTGCCGCATTGCTGCTGATGCCCGAAAGCACGACGTTTCAAGGCTGGTATCCCGCTGGCGCCGCGGAGCGAGCGCGGGCCTATCTGGACGATCTCGGCCGCGAATTCCGCGTGCCGCTGATCGACGCGCGGCGCTGGGCCGACGACGATGAGTTCTTCGACGCGCATCACTTGTTGGCGCGCGGGGCGACGCGGTTTAGCACGCATTTGGGCGAAACGCTTCTCCGAGGTCATCACGAACTCGCGTTCGCCCGAGAGCATGAAAACGAGCGTTTGCTTGGCGAGCGGGAGGGCGTTAGCCCGCCGAGGATTCCACGGGGGGCTAACGCCCCCCGCTCGCCAGGTTATTTACAGAGCAGCGTCGCTAACCGTCGCTAATCGTCCTCGACTACCTTGACGCGGCCGCGCAGCTTGAAGTCGTCCACGTCGCGGTCCACGGCTGCGGGAACGTTGGGGTCCGGCTCGACGCGCACCGCGCGGCTCTGCGCGACGCCGTCCACGGTCAGGACCACCTTGTACACGCCGGTCGGCACAGGCGCGTCGCCAGGCGTGCCGGCCACCTTGCCGCGCAAATCCCAGACGACGCGCTGCAATCCGGCGTCCCCTTTGGCTTGCAGGTCGCGCACCGTCTTGCCGTCGATGTCGGTCACTTTCAGCGTTACCTTGTCGGCCTTTTTCGCCAGGGAATAGAAGAACTGCGCGCCGCGCGGCGGGTTCTGCCCGAGGAAGCGGCGGCTGCCGGCGCCATAAATGGAGCCGCGCGGCGGTTCCGTTCGCCAGCGCACGGCGGGGGCCGGCTCATACAGATGCGCGCTGGATTTGATGACCTCGGGCGTCATCTGCCGCAGCGCCGTCACGTCGAGGATCCACAAACTGCGGCCATGCGTCGCGGCCACGATTTCGCCCGCGGTCGGATGCACGGCGATCTCGTGGACCGCCACCGTCGGCAGGTTGCTCCCGAGACGGTGCCAGCTGACGCCGCGATCGACCGATGCCCAGGCGGTGAATTCGGTGCCGACGTAGAGAAGATTCGGGTTGATGACGTCCTCGCGGAAGCAGCGCGTCGATCCCGTCGGCAGGTTGGCGCGGAGCGACTTCCACGATTGGCCGAAGTCTTCCGTCACGTACACATACGGCTCGTCGTCATCGGAGCGGTGAGCGTCGAAGGCCACGTAAGCGCGGCCGTCGGCGAAGCGCGACGCCTCGATGCTGGCCACGCAGCGCGGGCCGGGCAGCTTCAGCTTTTCCAAAGCGTTAGTCCATTTGGCGCCGCCGTCGCGCGTCAGCCACAGGGCGCCGTCGTCGCTTCCGACCCAGAGGACGTCGGGGTTGCGCGGCGACTCGGCGAAGGCGGTGGCGCTGCCGCGTTTGGTGCGCGTGATCTCGGGCGAGATAGGTTTCAGGTCCGTGCCCTGCTTGACGGAGCGGAAGACGTAGTTGCCGGCGGTGTACATAATGCGCGGATTGTGATGGGACAACTGGAAGGGCGTGTTCCAGTTGAAACGATAGGGGGCGTTGACCGGCCCCTTGACGCGCAGGCCGCTGAACTCGCCGGTGCGGATGTTGCTGCGCCAGAAGTTGCCGTTCTGGCTTTCGGAATAGACGAGGTCCGGATCGGTCGTATCGACGCGGCAGACGAAGCCGTCGCCGCCCGTGACCATGATCCAATCCTCGTTGATGATGCCGCCGGCGCGGCGCACCTGGCTGGGACCGCCCCAGCTGCCGTTGTCCTGCAAGCCGCCGTACACGTGGTACGGCTTGCGCGTGTCGAAGGAGACGTGATAGAACTGGCCCAGCGCCATGTGATTGAGGAAATCCCAGTGATCCATGCGGTCGTAGGTGGCGTAGGGTCCGCCGTCGCTGCCGACGATCATGTGCCGGCCGTCGCGCGGGTTGATCCACAGCGCGTGCATGTCCGGGTGGACTTCCTTGCTGCCATCGGCGGTGAAGGTCTTGCCGCCGTCTTTCGAGCGATGCAACCTGATGCCGCCGATGTACAGGTACTTGTCGTCGGCAGGGTCCACGCGGATGACGCTGAAATACATGGGCCGCGGGTTGAGGCTGTTGACGCGGGTCCACGATTCACCAGCGTCGGTGGATTTGTAGACGCCGCCATACTCGTGGCCGTCCGGCCCTTGCTTGTCCTGAATGTTCTCTTCCTGGCCGCCCAGCCAAGACGAAAAGGGCCATTTCTCGGGCTTGCCGCGCGGCCCCGGGCGCTTGCCGAGCGTGATGGCCAGTTCCTTGGCCTCGCGCTGCCGCGCGACCTTGAACGTCACCTTGTCGCCCGCCTTGCGCGCTTGCAGCTGATCGACCATCTGCTTGTAAGAGAGGACGAGTTTGTCGTTGACTGACAAGACGATGTCACCAGTTTTGAGGCCGGCTTTATCGGCGGGGCCGTCTTTGGTCACTTGTGTCAGGCGGGCGCCGGTCTCGGCGTCCTCGCCCTGCACGCCGAGAAATCCCGGATCGCCCTGCGGCGGTCCCATGCCGATCTTCTCGCAGTCGATGAGGGCGAAGAGCGTGTTGGGATCCTTGCGGTAGATGTCGAGGCCGATGCGGCCGAGCGCGTTGGTCGGCAATCCCTTGGTCAGCTTGCGGAACGTCTTGCCGCCGTCGCTGGTCTTGAAGATGCCGCCGCCGGGGCCGTACTTCTTGATCGGGTCATAGGGGGCGAACGTCTCGGGCGGCTTCGGTTCGCCGAGCCAATTGTCGTACTCGTCGCGCAGGCGTTCCCAGCTGGCGACGTAGAGGGTGTCGGGATCGGTGGGATGTAACGCCAGGTCGATGACGCCGGTCTTGTCGTCGATGTAGTGAATTTTGTCCCACGTTTTACCGCCGTCCGTCGTTTTGAACAGACCGCGGTCTTCGTTGGGTCCGTAGAGTCGGCCGAGGGCGCCGACGTAGACGACGTTGGGATCCTTCGGATGAATGGCGATGCGGCCAATCTGGAAGGTCTTGCGCAGACCCATGTGCTGCCAACTCTTGCCGCCATCGACGGACTTGTAGACGCCATCGCCGAAAGAGACGGAGTTGCGCGGATTGTTCTCGCCGGTGCCGACCCAGACGATATTGCGGTCGGAGGGCGCGACGGCCACGTCGCCGATGGATACCGTGGCTTCCTTGTCGAATTGATGCTCGAAGGTGACGCCGTTGTTGACGGTCTTGAGCAAACCGCCCGAAGCGGTGGCGGCGTAGTAGCAACTCGGGTCGGCCTCGAAGACGGCGAGCGCCGTGATGCGGCCTCCCATCGACGCGGGGCCGACGCAGCGCCATTGCGGCGCTTTCATCCAGTCGGGATTGATCCGGGCATCGGAAGGCGCCGGTTTGCCGAGCCAATCTTGAAAGGTCTTGGTGAGCGTTTCGAGCTGGCGTTCGAGGTCGGGCGTCGGCGGCGCCGGATCGGCCCACGTGGGGAGCGCGACGAGGGCGAGAGACAGCATGGTCCAAATGGATAAACGCATGAACACATGTCGATGGGAAGGCACGGTGCGACCTCAGGGGAAAGGCGTGCGGGGACTATTTCCAGGGTAACGGCCGTCGCGGCGGACGCCTATGGAATTTCGCCGTGGGTTTGCTTGTTACGATGGGGAGGGGCGGAATGTTGGGACGCCATATCGCAGGGTGAGCGGGGCCGCGTAAGCACCCCGAGTACGCGCTGACAAGTTCGCACTCGGGGCGCACTCGGGGCGCTCACGCGGCCCCGCTCGCCGGGACCATTTTTGACAGGCAAAGCTGGCTCGAAGCGTCGCTCACCGAATTTCATCCTTGTACTCTTGCGTCATCGCACATCGCTTTGTGACGATGGAATGGTGAACCGAACCCTGGAGATCCGCATCATGCCGACCGATCCGCACGGCCCTCTCGCCGGCTTGCGCGTGCTGGACGCCTCGCGCGTGTTGGCGGGGCCATATTGTGGCCAGGTGCTGGGCGATCTCGGCGCCGAGGTCATCAAGATCGAACGGCCCGGCAGCGGCGACGAGACGCGCGGCTGGGGGCCGCCGTTCGTGGGGCCGTTGAGCGCCTACTTCCTGTCGTGCAATCGCAACAAGCGGTCGTTGACGCTCGATCTTGGACAGGCTGAGGGAGTGGCGCTGTTTCACGAATTGGTCAAGAAGGGCGACGTGGTCCTGGAGAACTTTCGGGCGACGAGCGCCGAGAAACTGGGCATGAGTCCACCGCGCTTGTTGGCGATCAATCCGCGTCTGATCGTTTGCTCGATCGCCGGCTTTGGCCGGACGGGGCCGATGAGCGACCTGCCCGGCTACGACTTCGCCATTCAGGCGCTGAGCGGATTGATGGACATCACGGGGCCAGTACAAGGACCGCCCAGCAAGGTCGGCGTGGCCATGACGGACATCCTGACGGGGCTTCATGCCGCCGTCGCCATCCTCGCCTGTTTGCGGGCGCGCGAGCAATCGGGGCACGGCTACGCCATCGACCTGGCGCTGCTGGATTGCGCCATCGCCTCCCAGGTAAATGTGGCGCAGGCATATCTAAGTAGTGGCCATGTGCCGGGGCGCCAGGGGAACGCGCATCTGCAAATCGTACCGTATCAGCTGTTCGAGACCGCGGACGGCTGGCTGGTTCTCGCGGTCGGCAACGACGGGCAATGGCGGCAGTTTTGCCAAGCCGCGGAACGGCCGGACCTGGCCGACGATCCTCGCTTCGCCGCGAATAGCGGGCGCGTCGAGCAGCGCGCGACGTTGGTGCCGCTCGTCGAGGAAGTCATGCGCGGACGGGACACCAAGGAATGGGAAGCGCGCGTGGTGGCCGTCGGCGTGCCGCACGCGCCGGTGTGGAATTATGAAGAGTTGTTTCGGCAGCCGCAGGGGGAAGCGCGGCGCTGGCGCGTTGCCGTGCGCGATCCCGAAGGCAATCCGGTGGACCTGGTGGGGTCGCCGTTTCATATCGAGGGGGCAACGTTGCCGGCGGCGCGGATGCCGCCGGCGTTGGGGGGGGATACCGACGCGGTGCTGCGCGATTGGTTGGGGTTGGAGGAAGCGAAGAGGGAGGCATTGCGGCGCGCGGGAGTTATTTAGGGCGCGAAACGGCAAGCCCCGGTAGCTCCAGGCGGAAGCAGGCACCGCTGCCAGTGGCGGGAAGGAGCGAAAGACGACCTCCCAGGAGTTCGCCCCAGCGGCGCGCGAGGGCGAGGCCGAGGCCGACGCCGCCCGCGGTCACGTCGGCGTCGCCGCCGCGGCGGAAGGCGCGGAAGATGCCCTGACGCTCGCGCGGCGCCACGCCGGGGCCGCGGTCCTCGACTTCGAGGGCGAGACGCGATCCGACGAGGCGCGCCCGCAAAATGATGCGGCAATCGTCAGCCCCGCGGCTGTACTTGCAGGCGTTGTCGATCAAGTTGCCGAGGACTTGCTGCACCAGCTTCACGTCGGTAGTCAGCGCCGCGTCCTCGGGCAGCGAACAGTCGATAACGAGTTCCTTGTCGGTACTCTTGCAGCGCTCTTGCCAGTCGGTTTGCACCTGTTCCAGCAGGGCGGCGAGCGAGATCGGCGTCTTATTGAGGCGCGGCCGTTGCCCTTCGAGACGCGAGAAGTCGAGGACGTTGGCGACCAGGCGATTGAGGCGTTCCGTCTCGGAGTGCAGCGTTTGCAGGTACTCGGTCTTTTGCGCTTCCTCCTGGACCATGCCGCCGGTGAGCATGTCGAGGTAGAGGCGCAGGGTGGTGAGCGGCGTGCGCAGTTCGTGGGTGACGGCCGACACGAAGCGGATGCGCCGTTCGGACAATTCGAGGAGCGAGCGGCCGCCGAGACCGACGGCGGCGAGGCCGATGAGCGACGACGCCCAGGCCATCGCCAGGCCGACGCGCAATGCCGTCCAGGCAAGCAGCGGTTCGGGCGCCACGGGGCCGGGGTCCAACTCGACGGGCAACCACTTCATGGCGCGCTCGGGGCGCGCCGGCTCGGCGTCGCGCATGGGGACGAGCCGCGCTTCGGGGAACAGGTCGGCCACGTGGGCGGCCAGTTCCAGCTGCAGACTTTCCCAATCGAGGACGATGCCCTGGCAGAATTGCTTTTCGCCGACCTTGACCAGCCGGGCGACCACCAGATGCTCGTCGCGGCCTTCGGGCGTCAGCCACAGTGGGACCATCGGGCCGAGGTTGACGACGGCCTTTTGGCCTCGGGCCGGCGCTACGGGGCCGTGGGCGAGCCAGCCTTCGCCGTTGCGGCGCATGTTCCCGAGCGCCACGCCGAGATCGGTCGTTTGTGCCCGGGGGTTGGCGCCTTCGCGCAGCACTTTCATCTGCGTATAGCCGCGCAGATTGTTGTTGGCCTCGTTGTTGTAAGCCGATTTCTGACCGCCTTCTTTCTGGCCGCGGGCGAACTCCTGCTGCTCTTTGAGCATCTGAATCGGTTCCGGGTCGTTCGGATAGGCATTTTGCAGCGACGGCACCAGAGTCGTTTCGAGCGCCGGCAGCTGGGCACAGCGCGTCTCGACCTTGTCCAGCAAGGCGCGCGGCGGCAGGCAACCGGCCAGGTCGATGAGCAATCGGCAGCGGCCATCGGTGACGTTGTCCAGCGGCGCCTTGACCTTGGGATCGTCCAGCACCTTGACGAGGCTCTGCGACAAGACCTGCGGCGACCCCCAGCCGACCTCGGCATCGGCCTGGAAGTGCAGCAGCATCCACGGCGGCAGGTCGGCGCTCACGAGCGGCGACGGCGCCATGATCTCGCCGGCGCGGACGGGGCTGCCGTCGTTGCGGAACAGCAGCGGCGGCGGCGCGAAGGCGGCATAGTGGTCGTAGGGCCGGCTATCCTCGCGGGCCAACGCCGGGGCGATCCGGCTATCGAGGCGCCACAAGGCGAGGCTCAGCTGGCCCGACAATTCCTTGTCGAAGTCGCTGACGTTGCGGGCCTCTTCCAGGCGCAGCACCTCGGCCGTCACCCAGCCGAGACCGCCGACGACGAGCGCGGCGATGGCGAGGAAGAGGATCCATGCTTTCACACGGTTGGGGAGCCAGCGCTTCATGGGAGGTTCACCGTTCACTGTTCACCGTCCACTGTCCACCACTTGAGGGATCAAATCCGGCCCCGCCATATAACCCTGGGCGCGGACGGTCAAAATCGCCTCGGGGGTGTCCTGGCCGGAGGGGTCTTTCAGTTTGGCGCGGAGGCGGGCCACGTGCATATCTATCGTACGTGTTTCGATGCCCTGGGGACCGATGCCCCAAAGGCGGGTGAGCAATTCCTCGCGGGAGACGGCGCGGCTGCGCTGGGCGACGAGGAAGGTGAGGATGCCGGTTTCCGTTTCGGAGAGTTCGCCGCGCTCGCGGTCGGACCAACGGATTTCCCGGCGTTGGAAGTCGATGACGGCGCGGCCAAAGGTGGCGCCCTGTACCTCGACGGGCCGATCGACCGAGCGGCGCAAGACCGCCTCCACCCGCGCGAGCAATTCGCGGGCGGAGAACGGCTTGACGACGTAATCGTCGGCCCCCATCTTGAGGCCGCGCACCCGATCGTCCTCGGTGCCGCGCGCCGTCAGGACGATGACCGGCAGACCCGGCCGAATCTTGCGGATTTCCGCCAACACCTGAATGCCGTCGCGCCTGGGCAGCTGCAAATCGAGAAGCACGAGATCGACTCCCAGGCGCAGCGCCTCGGCCTGGCCCACCTCGCCATCGCCGGCCTCGGCCACCTCGTAGCCGTTGGCTTTCAATACATGGACGACCCCCTTGCGGATAGCGGGTTCGTCCTCAACGACCACGACGCGAGCGGTTGGCATAGAAATGGTGGTTGGTGGTTGGTGGTTGGTGGTTGGTGGTTGGTAGTGAATGGTTGGTGGTCCGCGGCAAGCTGTTGTATTTTCCAACCACCGTCCACCAACCACCGAACACCTTCCTGCTATTCCGGAACCTTGATCCCCTTGTCCGCCGCCTGCTTGCGCAGGGCGCCGCGGATGGCGGCGTCGAAGGCGGAGTCGGCCTTGCTCGGGTTCTTCTTCATCTCGGCCTTGATGTAGGTTTCGCGCTGGACGGCCAGTTCCTGGATCTTCTTCTGCAGTTCCTCGCGCTCGGCGGCCTTCTTCTTGACCCAGGCTTCGCGCTCCTCGGGCTTCATCTTCTTGAGTTCGTCGCAAAGTTCCTCTTCCTTGAGCTTCTTGATGTCGAACTTCGGATCGGTCTTCAGGCGGTCCACCAGATCCCACCCTTCGTTGCGATAGAGACCGCTCGCCTTGGCCTGGGCGCGGGCGGGTTCGGCCCCGGGGGCCTTGGCGGCGTTGGTGTCCTGAGCAACCTGGTTGGCGGCCGCTTCCTTGCCGGCCCTGCCGTAGGCGACGTAAGTGGAATTGAGCTTGCTGCTCAGTTCGCCCAGTTCCTTGTCTTGTGGGGCGGCGATGACGACGTTGCCCTTATCCTGGTTGATGCTGGCGAAGCTGCCCCTGGCCATTTTAGCGAATTCTTTCCAGTCCTGGGCATCCGGCTCGTTGGCGTTGCCGCAGAAGATGGGGTTGATAACGATGCCTTTGGACACGGCCAGTTCGCCCACGTCCTTCAGCTTGATTTTCGGGTCTTGCGAGGCCGGTTCGTTGCCGCAGACGAAGATGAGCTTCAGCGCGTTCTTGTCGTCGGACCACTTCTGCTGCTGGATGGCGTCGCGGCAAACGCGGGCGACGTACTCCTCGCCGCCGTTGAGCGTGAGGGCGTTGAGCTTCTGGTAGATCACGTCGAGGTCGGTGGTCAGGTCGGCTTCCTTGCGGACCCAGCCGGCCTTGGCGTCGTAATTGGTGTGGCCATAGCTGTAGAGGGCGACGCGCAGGTCGGGCGTCGGCTTGACCTTGGCGAGGTCGTTGACGATATCCCAGAGCTTGGACTTGGCCGACGCGATCAGGCCATCCATGCTGTTGGACACGTCGAGGCAAATGACGACGTCGATCGGCTTGGCGGCTTCCTTCTCGACCGCCGGGGCCGCGGTCAGATGACCGGCGACGGCCGCGACGAGCGCCGCGGCGAGGCCCGCGAACAAGGTGCCGCCGTTGCGGCGGATAAACGAACGAATCATGGCCTGTCTCCTTCGCTCAGGGGGAGATGTCGGACAACCACCATACTAACGAGACAGGAGGGGAAAGAGTTGTAACGGGTT
>JBBSES010000076.1:0-12553 GCA_038239465.1 Gemmatales bacterium | reverse complement strand
GGGCAACGAATTTTTGCTCTGGCTCTGGTACGTCCTCGACGCCGAGTCGGACACGCTGCGATTGGCCGACAATTCCGAAGTGACGGCCATGTTCGCCCGCACGCTCCAGCTGGAATGCCCGCGCGGCGAGACGGGCAAGGAGAGCATCACGAGCGACGGCCCGACGCGCTTGCCCGAGGCGCGCCGCGCCATCCAGGCCGGCAAGCTGCCGCGCAAAGCGGGACTGACGCTGGTACGCCACGATGCCCAGTACGAATTGACGCTGCAAGCCGAGACGCTAGCCATCAGCGGCGCCAAGCTGCCCGCCTCCGAAGAGGAGGACGACCACGCCCGCCTCGAAGAGCGCGTGACGCAGCTTCGTCACATGCTGGAAACGCTTGACCTGCTTTACGACACTTTTGGCAAGCACCGCTGCGGCGCCGGCTGGTCGAAGGACTTGTTGAAAATTCAGAAATGGCTCAAGCAAGAGGAACCGAGCCGCCGCTCGGCGACGGCGTAGTGCGCGAAACGTAAACCAATTCGCGCGCTCACTTCTCGTGCCGCAGCTTCGGCCCATCCAGCTTATACGCGCCCGTCCCGCCTTGATCGCATCGGCCGTGCCACCATAAGAGGAAGACGCGCCGCGGAATGACGCAGCCGCGATAGTCCCAGCCCCAGGTGCCGTCGCAAGGCGCCGGGTAATCGCCCCGGCACGGACTGCCGCCGCCCACGGGGTAGCCGACGTAGGCATGGGTGTCCGACGGCCGGGCGTAGCACGCGACCCGATCGGGATAGCCCGCCCGATGCATGGTGTGGCACGGATCGACCGGGTCGGGCGTTTCGTCTTCGTCGGCCCGAGCCTGGGCGCTGAGTACGAGCGCTGCCGTACTAGCCAGTAAGAGAATCCCTATCTTGCCGCGCATAGGCCGCCTCCGTCGCCGTGCCGTCGTCTTTGAGGCTCGGACGAGCGCTCTTAAGCAAGCTATCGGCAAGACGATAGGGAGGACTCGGCCCGAAGCGGCGAGTCTGTGTTCGCCGTTCCCCGAACGCGCCGCGCAATCGCGTCGGTTTACGCCTCCGGGTTGCGGTTCGACTTCTGGAACGGCAAGCGCACGCCGTTGTAGAAGTATTGATCCGATTGCAGATTGAGCGGCGGCGCGAAGCCGCGCGCCGCCGCCGCGGTGGCCACGTCGTCTTGATCGACTCCATCGCCGCTGATGCCGACGCCACCGACGAGGATGTTGTTGCCCTTGTCGTCCTTCTTGTACAGCGGCAAGGCGCCGGGGAAGAAGACGATGCCGTTCTGATTGGCGAGGTTGAAGGGATCGCGGAAGTTGGTGCCGGGATTGAAGGAATCGAAGCCGACGACGCTTTGATAGGCCGACGCCGGCAGCCGCGGGCCAATTTGTTGTGCCGTCGTATTGTTGGCGCCGCCGTCGTTGAGTTGTGAGAACGGCCCGGGCGCCTGACCATTGATGCCTTCGGGAAAGCGAGGCTGGCCCAGGTAGCGGAACGTGCGATTGGTGAATGCCGCTCCCGCCGGCACGCCCGGCACCTGATCGACCGCTTGCAGCTGGGCGGGATTGGCGTAATAGGCGACGTTGCGCGCCTTGGCCACCGCCACGTCGATCGAGAAAATCGTCGCGTCCTGCTGGCGAAACAGCCCGAGCAGATTGCCCTGCGTATCGCTGACGGCAATGACGAACTTGGCCCGGCTGCCCAGCGGCAAGCGGATGGCGGCGCGCGTCAAGCTCGCCTGGCTGATCGCCTGGGCGATGATCTGGTTGACGTCGGCGGTCGTCAGATGCAGCGCCTCGGTGCCCTCGTGGGGAACGACCAGGTTGCCGTCGGCCACCGGCAGGCCACCGCTCAGGATATTGCCGGCGGCGTCGATGGGCGCGTTCGTGCCGTCGTTCGGGTTGCCAGTGCCCAGATTGCGCCCGAAGGCGAGCAACGTGGGCACACCGTTGCGGCCGCCGGGGCCGAACAGGTCGAGGGTGATGCCCACGAGGTCGATGCGGCCAAAGGGCAGATCGAAGCCCGGCAACGGCGGCACGCCGCCGATGGTGCCGATCGACGCCCCCGCGCCGGAACTGCCGCCGACCGCGGAGAAGGCGATGTACTCCGCTTCCAACGAACGATCCGGCTTGCTCGGATCGTAGGTGGTGCTGAGGCTAGAGTTCTCTTCGGTGGCGAAGCCGGTCTTGCCGGGAAAGAAGACGCCGATGCCGCCGACGAGGACACCATTCTTATAAATGGGGATACCGCCCGGCAGCGTAGCCACCCCGCGCGATGAAGCATTCGTCAGGCCGAAGCGCAAGGTAGCGTAAGACTGCGGCGCCGTCAGTGTGGCACCCTTCGTCAACAAATCGGTTGGAATGTTGAACCGACTCGACAACGCCACGTCATCGGGGGTGCCCAGGATGTGGTCGGCGCCCGGATTCACCAGGCCATCGCGGTTGGTATGTTCGATCTCGAAAAGATCAACTTGCGGCGTGAAGTTGATGTTGGGCGGGAAATGGCCGCCGGGGCCGACCGGCGCCACGTAGCCCGGCCCGCGCAACGTCGAATTGGGATCGGTGATGCCCGGTATCGATTCGACCTCGCGCTGCGTGATGGTGGATTGGCTAATGAATTGCACCGTGCGCGAAGTCAGCGGCGCGCCATTATTGGCGAAGAAGGCCGCGGTTCGCGCGAGGGCGATGGCGCCGTCCGCGGCGAAGCTAAATAAGCCATTGTCGTTGAGCAAGTTCGGCGAGACGCCGCTTTCGACGCGCAGCCCGAGCAAACGGCCGCCGCGATCGACGATGGCAATAATGGCGTCGTTGCTGGCGGAAGCGGCGGCGGCGCGTTGCAAGAGAGTCGCCACGTCGGCCGTGTTGAGCAATTGCAGATTGGCCGCCGGTCCCTGGTCGCGCACCACCGTATCGTTGACGCCGGGGCTAGCGGTATCCGCGTCCGTAACGTTGTAGAGCAAGCTAGGCACCGTGCTTGGCGCGAAGGTATCGATGCCCGCGCCGCCGAAGAGCCGATTGGTGCCGTTTCCCCCTATAAGAGTGGTAGCCCCCGAACCGGCGATCAATTTGTTGAAGCCGGAGCCGCCCACGAGCGTGGTCGGGCCGCCGCCGCCGTAGAAAATGTTATTGCCCGCGCCGCCCTGGATAGTGGCGGATTGCAAAATATCGTTATTGATGCGGACGACGTTATTGCCGCCCGCCGCGTCGATGGCGACCTGGCTCACGGCGGCCGAGGCGTAGCGCGCTACCTCCTTACCGCCGTCGAGCAACACCAGTTCGTCGCGCGTGGCGTCCTGGACCAGACTGATGCGGTCGTTGCCGGGACCGCCGACGATGGTGAGCAGTGAGCCGCCGAGCGATGCCGTCGCATCGGGCAGCGTCCGCGTTTCGAGGATTTCGATGCTCGGATGCACCTCCGCGCCGGCGCGATGCTTGGTTGACATGAATTTCGGAGCAACGCGCCGCGTCGAACGGAACCAGGACATCGGCAACCCTCCCTGAGCCGGGCACTCGATCTAATCGATACTATCGGCAGGGTCGCCGGATACTTTTCATGGAATCGAAGATATTGTTTAGCGACGCTGCCCTGTAAATAGCCCGGCGAGCGGGGGGCGTTAGCCCGCCGTGGATTCCAGGGGGGGCTAACGCCAATACCGTTTAACGAAGCTCGATGTTCAGTACGATGTACAGTATCTTTCAGGCGATTTTTCAATGTACAAACAAGTGAACATCGTCCTTCGTTAAACGGTATTGGGGCTAACGCCCCCCGCTCGCCAAGCAAACGCTCATGTTCATGCGCTTCGGCTGAACGCGCATTCATGATGACTTCGGAGAAGCGTTGCAGTAATAACGTTTCTCCGAAGCGTCGCTAACGACTGTTTACCCATATCTCCATTCCTTCCCGACCGCTATTACCGTTGCCACGCTCAAGACTCGCGCCGCCTTCAACCGATAAACCTCTACGAGTGCCATTTTGCTTGCAGTTCGATGGCGACCTCTCGGCCAGCACTTCCCAGGCCCTCGGTGGAGCGGAACGCATGAGGCCCCAAGAACGAACGTGCGGCTGGGCGACGCTGCTCCTGCTCGCAGTGGCCAGCAGGGGCCTGGCGGCGGAACCCGAAGCCCGCCCCGAATTCTTGGAACGACCGATCGAGAGTGCCCCCGGCGACGCGAAGGCATCGACCGCCGATGAATCGTTGCCCTTCTTGACCAATCCCGTCTCGCCGACCCTGGGTTTCGCGGGCCACTCCGGCGTTTTGCCGCGCGACCAACAGGAATCGAGCGACTTCGTGCCCGTGGAAGACCTGTGGCGCGGAGGCTTTCCGGCCTGGGATCGCTACGGTTGGGGGCATCCGTTGGGCCTCGATTACCCCTATAAGCAAGGCCATTGGTGGGATCCCTACAATCAAAACGTCCTCAAGGGCGATTATCCGATCATCGGCCAGCATACCTTCTTAACTATCACCGTCACCGACTTGCTGATCGTGGAGCCAAGACAGCTGCCCACGGCGACGACGCCCTTCGAGAGTACGGCCCGCCCTTTCCAAACCGAGTTCTTTGGCCGGCCCAATCAGGGCGTAATCAACAATTACCTGACCCTGTCGATCGACCTGAACCACGGCGATAGCTCGTTCAAGCCGACCGACTGGCGTATCAAACTGACGCCGGTGTTCAACGTCAATTACCTCGATGTAGACGAGTTGGCCGTCGTCAACCCCGACGTGCGCAAGGGCACCACGCGCGGCCGAACTTTCACCGCGCTGCAAGAATATTTCTTCGAAACGAAGATCAGCGACCTCAGCCCCAACTACGATTTCGTCTCGACGCGCCTCGGCTCCCAGTTCTTCAACAGCGATTTCCGCGGCTTCATCTTCAACGATACCAACCGCGCCGTGCGCATCTTCGGCACCCGGCTCTCGAACCGCGATCAGTTCAATCTGCTCTATTTTCGCCAGGCGGAGAAAGACACCAATAGCGAGTTGAACACGATGCAGGACCGCGGCCAGGACGTGGTCATCGCCAACTATTACCGGCAAGATTTCATCTGGCCCGGCTACACGGCGCAGGCCAGCGTGCATTACAGCCACGATCCGTCGAGCATGCACTTCAACAGGAACGATTCCCTCGTGCGGCCCGATCCGGTAGGCGTTTTCAAGCCGCATACGGTGGACGCGCTCTATTTGGGTTGGACGGGCGACGGGCACATCAATCGCATCAACATCACCCATGCCCTCTACTGGGCCTTTGGCCACGACAGCATGAACCCGATCGCCAACACGTCGCAATCGATCAACGCCCAGTTCGCCGCCCTCGAGTTATCGTACGACCGCGACTGGGCGCGTTTCCGAACTTCGTTCCTCTACTCGTCCGGCGATAACAACCCGAATAATGGCCATGCCACCGGCTTTGACTCCATCATCGACAACCCCCAATTCGCCGGCGGCAACTTCAGCTACTGGCAGCGCCAGGCCATCCCGCTCTTCGGCGTCAACCTCGTCAACCGCGAGAGCCTGATCCCCGACCTGCGTTCCAGCAAGCAGGAGGGACAGAGCAATTTCGTCAACCCCGGCCTGTTCCTCGTCAACTTCGGCCTCGACCTCGACCTCACGCCCAAGCTGCGCATGATCAACAATCTCAATCTTCTGTGGTTCGACGAAACGGCGCCACTGCAAACCTTTCTCTTTCAAGAAAACGTCCATCACTTCATCGGTACCGACCTGAGCACGGGTTTCGAATATCGGCCCCTGCTTAATAACAACATCATCTTCGTCTTCGGCGCGGCCGTACTTTTTCCGGGTAACGGCTTCCGCGATCTGTACAACCGCCTGAGCAGCGACGTGAATCCCTTGGCGCAAGGATTCGTGGAAATGACGCTGACCTACTGAGCCAAGACATGTTGACCGCAATCCGCTAACGCTTATAACCCGACGGCGTGCCCCGTCCGCGGACGGGCTTCGCTCCGCCGGCCAGGGGAGGATTCCGTCACATGCTGCGGCGCCTATTGAGTCCCGGTCCTCTCTGTTTTGTCCTCTTTCTCCTGGCAACGCTCGCCGCCCCCCTCATCCACTTGCGTTATTTTGCCGCACATGGCCAGGATGCGCCGAAGGCCACGGCGCCGTCGCCGACGCTCGCCACCGGCACGCCCGACGTGAAACTCTTGCCGCAGACCGCGGCCGAAGCCCACGCCAAGAGCGATGGCTGCGTCCATTGCCATGCCAACGCCTGTGACCCACATGGCAAAGAGACGCTGAACATCGGCTGCGTGGATTGCCACGGAGGCGACGCGGCGGCACTCACCAAGGAACGCGGCCACGTTCACGCGCGCTATCCCGATGCCTGGCCCACCTCCGCCAATCCCGTGCGCTCCTATACTCTGCTTAATCACGAAAGCCCCGACTTCATTCGCTTTGTCAATCCGGGTGATTTGCGCATCGCTCATATCAGCTGCGGTACTTCGGGATGTCATCCCAAGGAAGTGTTGCAGAACCGCAAGAGCATGATGACGCACGGCTGCATGTTGTGGGAGGCCGCCGCTTATAACAACGGCTCCATACCCGTGAAACGCGCCGTTTTCGGCGAAAGCTACAGCATGGACGGAGTGCCGCAGCGCTTGCAGTCGGTGCCGCCGCCGACGCCGGAGGAGACGCAAAAGCACGGCGTCGTCCCGTATCTCGATCCGCTGCCGCGCTTCGAGATTGGGCAGCCCGCCAACGTCTTTCGCATCTTCGAACGCGGCGGCCGCTTCCGCCCCGAGGTCGGCATCCCGCAGCGCGAGGAAGAATCGGGCCGGCCGCGCACGCGCCTCAGCAATCGCGGCCTCGGCACCGAGAACCGCACCGATCCCGGCCTCATCACTTTGCAGAAAACTCGTCTGTTGGATCCCACGCTCAACTTCATGGGCACCAATGACCACGCCGGCGATTATCGCTCCAGCGGCTGCACCGCCTGTCACATGATCTATGCCAACGACCGTTCGGCAACTCATTCCGGGCCATACGCCAAGTTTGGCCATCGCGGATTTAGCTTCTCCGACGATCCGACGATTCCCAAGGACCAATCGGGCCATCCGATCGCCCACCGTTTCGCCCCGGGCAATAGTATCCCAAGCAGCCAGTGCATGATCTGTCACATGCACCCCGGCACGACCGTGATGAACAGTTATTTCGGCTTTCAGTGGTGGGACGAAGAAACAGACGGCGAATTGATGTATCCGAAGAAGCAAAAGCATCTCACCTCGGAAGAATTCGTCGCATCGATCCTCGCCAATCCCGATGAAGCGGCGGCGCGCGGCCTGTGGTCGGACCCCAAGTTTCTCGACCAGGTGGCCGACCTGAATCCGCAGGCCAAGCATACGCAGTTCGCCGACTTTCACGGCCACGGCTGGATCTTCCGCGCCGTCTACAAGCAAGACCGCAAGGGAAACAAGCTCGACAAGAGGGGAAATCTGCTCGAACACGTCGATACCCAGCAATTGATGGCCGCCATGAATCCACAGACGCGCGGACAAGATGGCGTTCCGGTCCATCTCCTCGATATCCACCTCGAAAAGGGCATGCACTGTATCGATTGCCATTTCGTCCAGGACATGCACGGCAACACGCGCTTACAGCAAGAGGTGCGGGCCGGCATCGAAATCCAGTGCATCGATTGCCACGGCACCATCACCCAACGCGCCACCTTGCGCACCAGCGGGCCGGCGAGCTACACCTCGGGCGATAACGGCCGTAATTTGGAAGCGATGCGCACGCCCTTCGGCAAACGCCGCTTCGAGCGCGAGGGCGACCGCATCTATCAAAACGGCATGGTCGAGGATAAGCGCTGGGAAGTCGTGCAGGTGCGCGACACCATCACGCCCGGCAACGATCATTACAGCGCTAAGGCCGCCCTCGCCAAGACGGTCCGCATGGGCGCCGACGGCAAGATGACCTGGGGCGATGTGCCCAAGCCCGGCGAGTGTCCGCGCGCCCACGCCAACGACAATATGACGTGTATCTCCTGCCATTCCTCGTGGAACCCGAGTTGCTTCGGCTGCCATCTGCCGCAACGGGCCAACATCAAGGCGCCGTATCTCCACTGGGAAGGCGACGTGACGCGCAACCTCGTCTCATACAACTTCCAAACGTTGCGCGACGACGTGTACATGCTGGCCCGCGATGGCGATGTGACCGGCAATCGCGTCAATCCGGCCCGGTCCTCCTGCGCCATCCATGTCGGCTCGTACAACAACAACCGCGAGTCGATTTACGTGCAGCAGCAGACGATATCGGGCGAGGGCATGAGCGGCGTCGCCTTCAGCACCAACGTGCCGCATACCGTGCGTGGCCGCGGCGAGACGAAGCTCTGCACCGATTGTCACGTCTCGATGAACAACGACAACAACGCCATTACTGCTCAGCTGCTTATGCAGGGCACCAATTACGTCAACTTCATTGGCCGCTATGCCTGGATGGCGACGGGCGATCACGGCCTCTTCGGCGTCGTCGTCACGGAACGCGAGGAACCGCAAGCCGTCTTCGGCAGCAGCTTGCACGAACTCGCTTTCCCCGAAGACTTCGAGAAACACCGCAAGCGCGGCGGCCTCCTCGAACATGCCCACGAACATCCCGGCATAGATATCGGCGAGAAGATTTTGCACCCGTTCCAAAAGGCCAACGTCTTGCAAGTTCAGCTGCGCGGCGAATATGTCTTCGCGGCTTGCGGCAAGGACGGCCTGCGCGTCTTCGACGTGGCCTTCATCGACGACAAAGCATTCTCGGAGCGTATCACCACGGCCCCGGTGTCGCCAGCGGGGCAGAAGTTCTACGTCCATACCGAGGATGCCCGCTTCGTCGCGCTGCCGACGACGATGGAACCCGACCCGACGCGCACCCACATGAAGGACAACGAGGAGCAACGCATCCACCCGATGTACTGCTACGCCTACGTCGCCGATGCTTGCGAAGGCATGGTATTGGTCAACGTCAACACCGCCATCGACGGCATCCCGACCAATAATTTCCTCGAGCGCATCCTTACCTTCAATCCCGATGGCGTCTTGAAAGGCGCGAAGCATATCACCATCGTCGGCACCTATGCGTATGTCTGCTGCGATGCCGGCCTCGTGGTAGTATCCATCGACGATCCGTTGCATCCCGAAGTGACCGCGACGCTGGGCCACGAATGGTTGACGCATCCCGTGGCCACGGCGACCCAATTCCGCTATTGCTACGTCTGCGCTGAGGCGGGCATTGCCGTGCTCGACATTACCGATCTGGCGCATCCGCGGCCGGTGTCGGGATTCAAGCTCAAGGAAGCGCACAACATCTACCTGGCCCGCACCTATGCGTATGTCGCTGGCGGCAAGGAAGGACTCATCGTCCTCGATATCGAGAACCCGGAGGCTCCGAAGGTCGATCGAATTTATAACGCGGGCGGCTGCATCAACGACGTACACGACGTTAAACTTGGCATCACTTACGTGAGCGAGTTCGCTTACCTGGCCGATGGCAAGAACGGCATGCGCGTGGTGCAGCTCACGTCGCCGGAGACGCCGGGCAACACCGGATTCAGTCCGCGGCCGACGCCATGCCTGGTGGCGACGTACAAAGTGCCGCACGGCGGCCATGCGTTGAGTATCTCGAAGGGCCTGGACCGCGACCGCGCGGTCGATGAATGCGGCAATCAGATTGGCGTCTTCGGGCGCATCGGCGCTCGGCCGTTCAACTACGCGGAGCAACGCAAACTATACCTGCGCGACGGCCATCTCTGGCGCGTCAGCGACGATCCTTTCCATCCGATCTATCAGCGGTGGGGGGTGGAAGCGCCGTAAGTTTCCGCGCCGTCGATAGAATAGCGATGAGATTTCGGCGGCGCGAGAAACCCAACCATGAGCCAGCGGCGCGTGCAGTTGCCTATCCTGCTGTCGATCCTGGCGGCGTTGGTAACGCTCGGCCTGAAATACACCGCGTATCAGTTGACTGGCTCCGTCGGCTTGCTCTCCGACGCGGCCGAATCGCTCGTCAACCTCGTGGCGGCGATGGCGGCGTTCCTATGCTTGCTGTACGCTGCCCGTCCCATCGATCCGAGCCACACATATGGCCACGAGAAGATTGAGTTCTTCTCCAGCGGTCTCGAAGGCACCCTTATCATCGTCGCCGCGGGCGGCATCGCCTGGTTCGCCGTGGAGCAATTCTTCCAACCGCAAAAGCTCGAAGCGCTCGGGGTGGGCATCCTGATTTCCGGAGTCGGGTCGGTCATCAATTTGATAGTCGCGCAGATTCTCCTGCGCGTCGGCCGGGCGCAGCGCTCTATCGTGCTGGAAGCGGACGGCCAGCATCTAATGTCCGACGTTTGGACATCCGTGGCAGTTATAACTGGCGTCGCTCTCGTCTGGCTAACGGGCCTCCAGTGGCTCGACCCGCTATGCGCCCTGCTGATGGCCGGCAACATCGTCTGGACCGGTACCGACCTGGTGCGCCGCTCGTTCGATGGCTTGATGGACCATGCGCTTTCCGACGACGAACAAGCGACCATCCGCGGCGAAATTCAAAAACAGCTGCAAGCGGGAATGACGTTCCACGCCCTACGGACGCGCCGCGCTGGTTCGCGGCGGTTCGTCGATTTCCATCTTTTGGTGCCGGGAATCATGACCGTCAAGCAGGCGCATGTGACCTCGGACAAGATCGAGGCGGCGGTCGCGGCGGCGCTGCCCGGCATGGAGGTGACGGTACATATCGAACCTATCGAGGAGCCGCAGGCATGGCAGGATAGCGCCTTATTGTCTATTGAGCAAGCGGCGCGAGAGGCGGAGATGGAGAAATGATGTGTTGTAAGTAGATGGTTGGCGACGCTTCGCAAAAGCGTTTTGGAGCCAACGCTTCTGCGAAGCGTCGCTAGCCTTTCGACTACTTCTTCCCGCGCCCGCCCCACATCTGCTCCTCGTCCGCGAACGGATGGGCCGGCGTGTTGGGCTTCGGCTTCGGCAGCGATTTCAGCACCGCTTCCGCCAGCGCCAAATCGCCGCGCGTCGTTATCTTCAGATTGGTCGTTGCCCCTTCGACGATATGAACCACATGCCCGGCGGCTTCCACCAGTTGGGCGTCGTCAGTTATATCTTGCCCCAGTTCGCCACGGCGGGCATAGGCCGCTTGCAGCCAATCGCGGCGGAAGACTTGCGGCGTTTGTGCCTGCCACAGTCCTTTGCGCGGCACGGTGGCCGTCACTTGTTGCCGCTCGTCCACCCGCTTGAGCGTATCGGTCACGGGCACGGCGAGCATCGCCGCCCCGGTTGCTTCGGCTTTGGCGAAGACGGTATCGACCAGCGCTTCCGTCAGGCAGGGCCGTACCGCGTCGTGGATGGCGACGAATTCCGCTTCGTCCTTCAAGAGAGCGAGGGCGTTGGCGATCGACTCGAAGCGCTCGGCGCCGCCGTCGGCGATACGTACTTCGAGGAAGGCGAGATTGGGGCCGAAGCGGCGGCGGAACATCTCCTGATCGTCGGGATTGACGACGACGATGGTCTGGCAAACGTCGGCGCGGGTGACGAACAGTTCGGCGGCGCGCAGCCAGACGGCCCGGCCATCGAGCGTGGCGAACGGCTTCTTTTCCTTGTCCCGGAAGCGCGACGATTGGCCGGCGGCGGGCAGGATGACGGCGAACGGCGGCATGACGAGTCCCCCCGGTACGGCGGCGCGGGCGACGGTGCCGGGCGCCTTCCGGGATTTATCATAACGAAGGCTTCGCCTCCGTCGCCAGTCTTCGGCGGACGGCGGCGGCCGCGTCGAGCCAGCGCGTTAGCGCTTCCTCGGCGGCGCGGCAGCGGCTTTCCGCTTCGGCGCCGATTCGCTCCGCCTGGGCGAGACACGTTTGCACGCGGTCGATGGGGCTTTCCGCATGTCGAACGGTTGGCGATGCGGCGACCGAAAGCGGAGCCAATGCTTCTTCCGCGCGGAGCGCTTGGGCTTCGGCGATCGACAGAGCCGCCAGGATTTGGTCGAGGACTTCAGCCCAGGCGAGGGACATGGCGATGGCTCCTCTTGGCCGTGAGGCGCGAAACCTAAAGAAGAAAATCACTCGATGCGAGGGAATTCCCAATGTCCGGCGCCGTCGCGGCGCAGCGGCTGGGCGCCCAGAATAGCGTCGCGCTCGATGGGGCCATAGACGTGTGGAAATAGCCGGCCGCAGCCGGGGTCTTCGTCCTTGAGTAGCACGCCAAGGCAATTGGCGTCGAGGGTCAGGACGACCATGTCCAACTCTCCGGCGTAAAACTTATTGGCCGCCCACGCCACCTGGTCGCGGTTGGAGCAATGGACGAACCCCTCGGTTTCCAACGAGGGATGTCGATAGGGACCGGGCGGCAGGCTTTCATACGCGGCCTTGGAAAGCATGTGATAGACGCGGCGCATGGGTGTCACTCCGGTTGCGGCCGGCCGGCGCCCTGGCTGACGAGGCGATTCAGCCGTTGCGTGACTTCGGCCTGGTTCGGATCGCGGTCGAGGATGCGGCCGTAGCAGGCGACGGCGCGGTCGGGCCGGCGCATCGTTTCGTAGAGGATGCCGAGTTCGGTCAGGGCGCGGACG
>JBBSES010000075.1:0-12609 GCA_038239465.1 Gemmatales bacterium | reverse complement strand
GCCGCGCAGCGCATCCGGCAGACCGAGTTCCGCCATCGTGCGCGTGAGATACTTTCCCTCGGCGACGCGCAGCGGCCACATGCGCACATCGTGCGCGGAACGGAACTCGCACGCCGTGTCGCTCGAGCTGCTCACGCCGCGCAGCGTGCTGCCCCGCGGGATCAGGAATCCCTCCGGCGTCCCCGCGGCATTCCCATCGGGCTCCAGGCGCACGACTGCCATCGAGGGCGTGGGGCAAAGGTAATGCGGATACACCGTCTCGAGCAGCGACTGCGTGAAGCGCGGGAACTCGGCGTCGAGCTTGACCTGCACGCGGGCCGCCAGGAACGCGAAGCCCTCGAGCAGGCGCTCGACGTACGGGTCCTTGCAGGTGATGCCGCTGTCCTTCGGGTCGAGCGCCAGGCGCCGGGCCAGCGCCAGGGGACGGATGCGGGCCACTTCCTGGTCGGGGGCGTGCGCCAGGAAGTCGCCGAAGCGCTCGGCGGCGCTCGGCTCGATGCCGTGCTCGACGAGGCGGTGGACCCGTTCCTCCAGACGGCGATGCTGTTCGCGCGAGAGTTGCGTCACTTCCTCGAACGGATCGACGCCGGCACGGCTGCCGAGTTTTCCCGTCAGAAAGGCGTCAATGCGTTGGTAAACGCGGGCGAGGGCGCGGCGGGTGCGGACGCCCACCTCGATGGCGGCGAGGGTTCGGCCGAGCAGGCCGCGCGGTTCGATGCGGATGCGATGGGTCAACGTGGTGCCGCCGTTGCCTCGGGGCGTCAATTCCACGACGCTGACGAGCCACTGAAACGGCCCGTGCGAAAATTCGCGCAAGACGCCGAGACGCCGGCCTTCGATCCACTCGAAGGGATGTTCTTCCCAGCCGACCGACATGCCGGTCTTGCGAAACTGGCCGGTGCGAAGGACGCGGCCGTCGGCTGGCTTGTCCTCGAATTCCACGGCGGACAGGCCGATGGCCCGGTTGAGCCGCTCGGTGTTGGAGACGTAGGGCCACAGCTGGGCCGGCGACGCTTCCAACTCCCAGGTGAAGTCGTACTCCAGAACGGTGTCCGAAGCGCCGGTGGGCAGCCGCGGATGGGCGGCGATGGTAGCCGGCTCGCCGCGGCGCAGGCGTTCCAGTTCGGCCAGAAAGTCGGCGGCGCCCGCGAAACGATCCTCGGGGAGCTTGGACAAGGTCCGCGCGACCAGGCGACAGGTCGGATCGCTGACGCTGGGATTGAGCTTGCCCAGCGCCGGCGCCGGTTCCTGCGCGTGCTGCGCTACCAGAGCCAACGGCGTCGGCGCCAGAAACGGCGGCCGACCGACGAGCATGTGGAACAGGGTCGCCCCCATCGCGTACACGTCGGCGGGCGGGCCTACCACATGCCCCTTGCCCTGTTCGGGCGACATGTACAGCGGCGTGCCGACGATAGCGCCGGCCTGGGTCAAGTTGAGCGACGCCGTCTCCTCGACGTGCCGCGCCAGGCCGAAGTCGGACAACTTGACGCCGTGATACGCGAAACCGGCGACGCGAAGGGAGCCGTCGTCTGCCGTTTCCTCAACGCTGCCGCTCGCCGATGGGGCGCCGCACAGCAAGATGTTATCGGGCTTCACGTCCCGATGGACGATACCGCGTTCGTGGGCTTCGACGAGACCGCGCGCGACGTCGGCGATGAGCGTCAGCGCCGTCGCCTCGTCGAGTTTGCCGCGCGTGGCGAGGAGTTGGCCGAGATCGCGCCCCCCCACGAATTCCAGGACCAGGTAATGAATCCCGTGGTCTTCGTTGAATTCGAGCAGGTTGGTGACAAAGGGGTTGTTAATTTCGGAAAGCAGCCGGGCTTCCTTGTGAAAGCGGCGCACGGCGTCGGCGCCGAGCGGACTGTCGGGCCGCAACACCTTGATGGCGACGATGGAGCTATCGGTCAAATCCTGGGCGCGAAAGACGGCCCCCATGCCGCCTTGGCCCAATTTCTCGAGAAGGCGATAGCGTCCCAGCTGCTTCAAATCGTGGAGCGAGCGCGGCGCCGCCGACAACTCGGGCATGACTTCCGGCGTCGCCGGCAACATGCTAGTCACTGCCCGATAATCGACGGCCGAATCGACGGGGCAGAGCAGGCCGGCCAGCCGCGCCGCCACGCTGCGCGCCGACGGCCGATCGGAGAGGTCGCGGTCGGAGGCGGCGCGCAGGAATTCCACGAGGACGGCGGCCGTTTCCGCCCCGAGGGCGTTCCACTCCTCGGCCGGCGCCGCCGAACGCCGAGTGGTCTGGCTCAGGGCGTTACCCTTGCCCGTGACTAGCCAGCACAGCATTAGTGCCAGGGCATGGACGTCGGCCGCGGGATCGGGAGTTTCCGGCCAGTCCCCAGTTCCGGTTTTGGTATGAGTCAAATCGAGCGCGCGCCGCGTGCCGTTGCCGGCCAGCGCTTGCGCGTCGAGCGCCCCGTGAGCCAATCCTAGGCGGTGGGCGGCCGCCAGCGCCTCCGCCGCGTCGCGTGTCAGGGCGATGGCATCGGTCAACGTTAGCGGCACGGCGCGCCGTTCCTCGCCGTCGTCGGCCGCTTCCAGCACGACGTAAGGCGGCTCATGCGCCAAGGCCAATTCGCGCACCGCGCGGATGCCCGCGTGGTCCACCATCGCTAGCGTGCGCAGGCGGCGCGACAGCCATTTCCAGCGCTCGGCGTCGACGCGGGCGCCGTCGAGGACGCGCACTTCCGCGATGCCGTCGTCCTCGCGGCGCGCTCGATAGGCGGTGCCGTCCGGTCCCGATCCCAGGGGAGTCAACAAGGTGAAGGTGCCCAATTTCATGGTTGTGGCCTTCGCGGTTGCGACGGATCGCCTTTATTGTAGTTTAGAGATGCCGCGCGGCCGTGCCGATTTTCGCCCGGATCGCGCTAGGTTGTCGTCTTTCACCCGTCCGGTTACGCTAAAATCGCAAGCGGCTCGGCAACGGCTTATTCTCAAACTGAGCGTTCGTGGGAGGGGGCGACATGGCGAAGCAAGAATTTCTCGCTCATTTGCGAGTCGCGCGTCATTTATTCTTTCATATGCTCGTGCCGAAGGACGATCCGTCCATCGACTCCCAGGCTCTCGAAAGAATGATGGGGCGGGCGGCGCTCTGGCTGACGCCGAAGTCGGTCGAGGGCTTCGAAGGCGACGACTTTCCCGAACTCGGCGTCGCTTGCCAGGCGGAGTTGGCGGCCGCCGTCCGCGAATTCGCCGACGTGGCGAGCCAGGCGCTGCTTGCCGACGCGGCCACATGCGATCAACTCCTTCGGGGGGAAAAGACTTTCACTACCATCCTGAGACTCTTGCAATTCCATCTGCCGAGTCCCCCGGAGGGGCAGAAGCTGGAGGAGGCGCTCAAGACCGTATCTTTTCCTTCATGGATAGCCAACTGGGATTACGAGTTCGGCAGCAATGCCGACGGCGAGCCGTCGATACGGGTGATGCTTTTCGCCGATGAGCAAGTCGCGCCGCGGGCGCAATTCGGCCGGGTGGCCAACAGGTTAAACACGGACATCCTTCATGCATTAATGGCCTTTGGCATCGTGCGTTGGCCGTATGTCCACATGCGCACCATTCAGGAACACAAGACGCTGAATGCTCCGGCGATTGCGCTAAGTGGGGGCTAGCATGTACCCAAGGCGCGATTCACGAACCAAAGACCGCCTGAGCCGATTAAGCCATGGCTTTGCACGACGATCTACTGAGTTTGGCGAGATGTCTGGTGGACGGCAACCTGGCTTCGCCGGTGGAAGCGAACCTCCGGCGCGGCGTTTCCACGGCATATTACGCCCTCTTTCACCTGTTAATTCACGCGGCCACGACCCAGGTCGCGGCTCTCGCTGCACTGCGCCCGCGAATGGCACGGGCCTTCGAACACAAGGTCATGAAAAGCGTCTGTCAGGAGTATCAGAAACTGCTCCCCAACGCGGCGGGACAACTGTTCACCGCAACGGGTCAGAGGGTTCCGCCGCCGCTGAGAGATGTCGCGGTCGCTTTCGTCATTCTTCAAGAAGCTCGGCACGAGGCCGATTACAACACGGCGATTACCATTGCCCAGGGGGACGCGGATACCGACCTGATGCGCGCCGAAGCCGCATTCATCGACTGGCAAGCGGTTCAAGTGGACCCGGCAACCGCTACCTTTCTCGCGGAACTCCTGTGTCGGAGCATTTCCCGACGATAAAGAACGTGTCACCCACGCCGCAGGCCTCATGCGGGAAGCGAAGCCGCGTTCCTATCCCTCTGGCTGGATCGGACGCCGAAATGGTAACATAAATAGAGGGGATAGTACGAGGATGGTTTTCATGCTGACGGTTGCCGAAGCGCAGCGCTTGGTGTTGCGAGAGGTCCGGCCATTGCCGCCGATGACGCGGCCCTTGACGGCCGACGCGCTCGGTCTGATCCTTGGCGAAGATGTGGCCAGCGACATCGACATGCCGCCCTACGACAAGTCGATGATGGACGGCTACGCGGTACGGTGCGCCGACCTCGCGGAAGGACAGGCGACGCTCAGCGTCATCGAGGAAGTGACCGCAGGCCGAACGCCGCGCTTGCCGTTGGCTATCGGGCAGGCGACGCGCATCATGACGGGAGCGCCGCTGCCCGATGGCGCGGAAGCGGTCATTCAGGTCGAGCGCACGCGCGCCCTCGGCGATGGCCGGGTGCATATCGAAGATCGGCCACCAGCGCTCGGGTTGAACATCCTGCGCCGCGGCCAGGAAATGCGCCGCGGCGATACGGTCTTGACGGCGGGAACCCGGCTGCGGCCGCAGGTATTCGGGTTGCTGGCCACGGTGGGGCGAACGACCGCGGCGCTCCACCCCCGGCCGCGCGTCGCCATCGTGCCGACCGGCGACGAGATTGTCGAACCATCGCAACTGCCGGGACCGGGTCAAATCCGCAACAGCAATGGGGCCATGCTCGTCGCGCAAACGGCCAACGCCGGCGCGATCCCCTTCGACCTCGGGGTGGCCCGCGACCGTCTCGACAGTTTGCGGCCGCTCATCGCCGAGGGCTTGACGCACGACGTTTTACTCCTCAGCGGCGGCGTCTCGGCCGGCACGCTCGATCTGGTGCCCGGCGTCTTGCTAGAAATGGGCGTCGAACCGCATTTCCACAAAGTCGAGATGAAGCCGGGCAAGCCGATTTATTTCGGCACGCGCGGCGTGACGCTCGTCTTCGGCCTGCCGGGCAATCCCGTGAGTTCGTTGGTCTGCTTCGAGTTGTTCGTGCGGCCCGCGCTGCGGCGACTCATGGGCGAGGACGACGCCGGCACCGAATTGACGGAACTGCCGCTCGCCATCGAATTCGCCTATCGGACGGATCGGCCCACTTACTACCCCGCGCGTTTGCTGAGCGGCACGGATGGCCCGACCGTGTTCCCCGTCGCCTGGCAAGGCTCGGCCGATCTGCGTTCGCTGCACGACGCCACCGCTTTCGTGCGGTTTCCCGCGGGCGATGGCCACTATCGCGCCGGGCAGCGCTTTCCCGTATTACCCTGTGATGCGTAACTGTCGCCATCGAGGATCGCGTCATGACGACCGATATCCAGACCCAGCGCTCGCCGGCCGTTCCCCGGGATGGGGCCGCGCCGCGCGTCCAAAACGAAGCGGTCGCAATCGCCCGCCGACCCCGGCTCGTGCTGCCGGCGCTGCTGAGCGGCGGCCTGCTATTCCTCTGTTACTTCCCGGTCGCCCGGGGCGTCCTCGCCTGGGTGGCCCTGATACCCCTGTTGACGTTGGTGCGCGCGGCGGCGCCGGCCTGGCGCGTCCATGGAGCCGCGTATCTGAGCGGCGCCGTCTTTTTCGTGCTGGCCTTGCAGTGGATGCGTGTCGCCGACGACCGCATGATCGTCACCTGGATCGCGCTGGCTCTCTATTGCGCCTGTTACTTTCCTCTCGCCATTGGCATCCTGCGATTATTGGATCGCCGCACGATATTACCGTTAGTCGTGAGCGTTCCGGTCGTCTGGACGGCATTGGAATACCTGCGCGGCTTTCTGATGACGGGCTTTCCGTGGTATTTTCTCGGCCACACGCAGCACGATTATTTGGCCGTCGTGCAGATCTCGGATTTGGGTGGCGCTTATGCCGTTACGTTCTTGGTGGCCGCCGTCAATGCGTTGATTTTTGAATGGCTCTGTCGTTGGTCGCGCTTCACGCGGGCCATGCGACTACCATTCGAGGAAAAGTGGCGGCCGCTCGTCGTCCAGACGATGGCCTCGATCCTGTTGCTGGCGGGCGCGCTTTACTATGGCACCTGGCGGCTGTCGCAGACCGATTTCGCGGAAGGGCCGCGGGTCGCGTTGATCCAGAGCAACCTCGACCAACGCATCCGCAATACCGCGACCGCCAATCCTGGCGAGGGCGACGCCAACCACATGCTGCATCACAACAGCAAGTTGACCGACGCCGCTTGCGCGCGCGAACCGCGTCCCGATCTAATCGTCTGGTCGGAAACCAGCCATCCCCTGCCGTGGGTTAACGCGGCCAACGGGGTCGCGGAAGCCGACCTCCCTTCCTACCTGGCGGCGGAAATCGCCGGGACGCAGAAGGAGGCCGGCGCCGTGGCCAGGCGCTGGAAGACCAATGTCTTGCTCGGCGTCGGCGCCAGGGTGTTGTCCGCTCAGGAACCCGCCACCACTTATAATTCGGCCGTACTCATCGAAAGGGACGGTCGCCAACAGGCACGCTACGATAAGATGCACCGCGTTCCGTTCGGCGAATACGTGCCGCTGGTCGAATCACTTCCGTGGATGAACCAATTCGCGCCGTACGACTACGAATACAGCGTTCAGCCCGGTAAGGACTTCACGCGCTTCCACGTCAATGGTTTTCACTTCGGCGTTATCATTTGCTATGAGGACACCGATCCAACGCTGGCGCGTCAATACGTCAAAGAGGATCACCAGACCTATCGGCCGCGCGCCGATTTTCTGGTCAACATATCCAACGACGGCTGGTTCGACGGCTCCAGCGAGCACGAACAACACCTCGCTATCTGTCGCTTTCGCGCCATCGAATGCCGGCGTTCCGTGGCCCGAGCGGTGAACATGGGCATCTCCGCGGTCATCGACGGCAATGGCCGCGTGTGCCTGCCGCCCCCCGAAGCCAACTGGGCCGATTACAAGAAATCGCCCGGCTTTCTGGTGACGGCCATCCCCATCGACCGGCGCGAGAGTCTCTATGCCTCTTGGGGCGATTGGCTTCCCCTTTTATGTTGGTTGCTGTTGGCGTTCGGCGTTTTCTTGGCTTTGGTCCGGCCTCGCGCCGCGACCGTATAATTTCGAGGCAAAACCATGGGCGCGACCACCACCAAAACCGACCGGCCGCGCACCAACTGGCGGCGCTTCATCGTCGTCATCGCCGTCACTTACGGGGGGATTTGCCTCGTGCTGATCTTTCTCGAAAACCTTCTCCTCTTCCATCCGACGAGCGCGGCCAGCGACTGGCGCCAACCCCCGACGGATCCGGCGCCGGAGGACGTCTGGCTGCACACCGCCGACGGCACGCTCGTCCATGCCTGGTATTTTCGTTCTCCGACCGCGGAGGGCGCGCTCCTCTATTGCCACGGCAACGCGGGCAATCTGAGTCATCGAGGCAGCGCCGCCGTGGACCTGATGACGACGCTAAACCTCTCCGTCTTGGTCTTCGACTATCCCGGCTTCGGCAGGAGCGAAGGTGCCCCGAGCGAGGCTAGTTGCTATGCAGCTGGTCTCGCGGCTTACGACTGGCTGACAGAGCAGGTGCGGGGGGACAAAATCGTGCTGTATGGCAACTCGCTCGGCGGCGGCATCGCCACGGAATTGGCGCTGACTAAACCGCATCGAACCCTCGTCCTGGCCAAAACCTTCACGTCGATCCCGGACATGGCGCAGTCGAAATTCCCCTTCCTGCCCGCCCGCTATCTGGTGCGCAGCCGTTTCGACAACCTGGCGAAGATCGCCCAGTGTCCGCGGCCGGTGTTCGTCATCCACGGCGACCAGGATACGCTCATCCCCTTCTCCCAGGGAGAACGCCTGTTCGCCGCCGCCCTCGAACCCAAGGGGTTCTTCCCCATCCCCGGCGGCGGCCATAACGACGAATTTCCCGCGGATTGCCGGGCTTCGCTGGCCGCCTTCCTCCACAAAATCGCCGCGCCGGCGATGGCCGTCGCGCCCGATTGATCTGGCCGCGCTTTTTCCGCTCTGCTATCCCTCCGCTGCCTGTCGGCCATCCGCATCGCTCAACTCGGAGGGATTTCCCGTGCGAACCGCGACTCTTACCGCGCTGCCGCTTCTCCTCGCGCTTGCCGCGCAGGCGCCGGCCCAGGCGCCCGCCTGGCGCTTCCAATGGCAACCGGGCCAGGTGTTCAGCTACCGCGTCGATCACGTCATGACCGCGACCGAGGTCGTGGAAGACGCCAAGGTCGAGACCGTCAACAAGATGCAATCCGTCAAGCGCTGGCAGGTGTTGGCCGTCGATGCCGCCGGCGCCGCGACGCTGCAACTGTCCATGTCCGCGCTGCGCTTCGAGACGACCACGCACAAGGGCGACGTGCTGCTCTTCGATTCATCCAATCTCGACAAGAGTACGCCGGCCTTGCGCGAGCAAATGGCGAAGTACGTCAACGCCCCGCTCGCCGTGCTGCGCGTGGACGGCACTGGCAAAGTGGTCGAGGTCAAGGAGTGCAAGCAGGGATCGCCAAGCCGCTTTGAGAGTGAGCCGCCGTTCGGTATGGTGCTGCCGGCGATGGCGCCGCGGCCTGGCCAGGCCTGGGACCGGCCCTATCAAGTGACGCTCGATCCGCCGCAGGGGACCGGCGAGAAGTACGCGGCGACACAAAAGTTCGTTTGCAAATCCATGGATGCGAAGGGGGCGATCTTCGGGCTAACGACACTCATCCCGACGATGCCCGAAGCCGCCGCCGACCGCGTGCCGTTTCTGCAACTCCAGCCCGAGGGCGAGATCGTTTTCGATCCGGTCAAGGGCCGCACGCGCGCCGTTCGCCTGGCCATCGACAAGGTGCAACTTGGCCATCAGGGGGAGGGCAGCAGCTATCGGTTCAAGAGTACGTATACGGAAGAACTGATGGAGCCGTGAAATTCGCCCTTCGCTGCAGGGAGTGGACAGCGATAGAATGGCCCGGGAGGTACTCTCACATGGGACAAACTATCAAATTCGTGTACGAAAACGGGGTCTGTCGGCCCTTGGAGCCGGTTACTCTTATCGAAGGCGCGCGTCTGGAAGTCGAACTGCACGGTCTCTCGGATGCCGTTTCCGCGGAAGAATACGAGCGGACGCTCAAGGATCTGCAAGACGCCGTAGCGGAAGAGTTCACGGATAGCGAATGGGCCGAAGTCGAAAAGGATATTTTGGGTCCAGAGCGGCTGGCCGCGCGTCTTGGGGATCGGGAGAAAGTGTAGTGCGCTGCGTTTGCGATACGGTCTGAAGATGGATGATGAAGCGCGACCCTGAATACCCACCTTGCATCTACGCTCCCTAATGAGGTGCCAATCATGACGGACAAACAAACCTTCGACGCCATCTACGAAAACGGCGTCTTCCGTCCCGTGGAAGGAGTGCCGTTGGTTGATGGCATGCGCGTGGGACTGACTCTTGGCCCGAGTGAAGGGCCATTGACGCCCGAGCAGATCGAGGCCGAGTTGCGCTTGCTGGATAAAATGAACGAAGGTCTAACGGAGGAAGAGATCGAGGATATTCACAAACACATTCTGGGGCCGGAACGCATCGCCGCACAAAAAGCACGGGAGGTTCGGTAGTGCAGTGTCTGTTGGACACCAACATTGTCTCCGCAATCATTAAACGGAGCAATGCCTTGGTCATAGCGCGGTCCCGCGCTTACCGCGCGAGCCATCAGCACTTTTCCCTGTCCGTTATCACGCGCTACGAAGTGTACGTGGTTACCGTGTCCAGGTGCCTGTTTTCATGGCGATTTCGTACGGACAGCTGGAAAAACCGCGATATTGCCACTAGCTGGCATCCATAAATCCTTTAATTTTAAGTGTTTGCGTGGTGGCACCCCGGTAACCAAGTACTACGAAGTACTCCGCGGCTACCGTGCCAAGCGTGCGACGGCAAAGCTTGCCCTGTTCAATACTTGGTGCAGTCAGAACACAGTGTTTAGTCTGGATCCTGTCATAGCCGACCTCGCTGCCGTCCTCCATGCCGATCTCCTTCGAACCGGCCAACTCATCGGCGACAACGATATCCTCATCGCCGTCACCGCGTTGCACCACGGCTACCACATGGCTACCGCGAATATCGGCCATTTTGGCCGCATTCCCGGTTTGACCATTGAGGATTGGACGCAACCTTGAGTCTTAACTGCCCAGCAAATCCTTCACCGCGTCGCGCTCTTCCTCCAGTTCCTTTAGCGTCGTCTGAAACTTTGCCTGGCCGAAGGCATCAAGCTTCAAGCCTTCCACGATGCTCAAATCCCCCTTGCCGGTGCTGCGGCACGGGTAGCCGAACACCAGGCCGGGGGGCACGTCGTATTCCCCCTTGGAGATGACGGCGGCGCTCACCCAATCATCGGCGGGCGTTGCCTTGAGCATGCTCTTGACGTGGTCGAGGGCGCCGTTGGCCGCCGAAAGGGCCGAACTGGAGCCGCGTGCCTTGATGACCGCCGCCCCGCGATTTTGCACCTGGGGGACGAAGGTATTTTCCAGCCAAGCCCGGTCGGTGATGACCTCGGGCGCCGGCTTGCCCCCGATCCGGGCGTTGGTGAAGTCGGGGTATTGCGTGTTGCTGTGGTTGCCCCAGATGGTGACGCGCGATACCTCGCCGTCGCCGACGCCGGCTTTCTGGGCGAGGGCGTTGCGCGCGCGGTTGTGGTCCAGGCGTGTCATGGCGCTCCAGCGCTCGGCGGGGATGTCGCGGCCATTGTTGTACGCCACCAGGCAATTGGTATTGCACGGGTTGCCAACGATGAGAACGCGCACGTCGCTGGCGGCCTTGGCGGCGAGTGCCTTGCCCTGGCCAACGAAAATCTTGCCGTTGATGCCCAACAAGTCCTTGCGCTCCATCCCCTGCTTGCGCGGGAACGAGCCGACCAGCAAGGCCCAGTTGACGCCGTCGAACGCCTTGTGCGGATCGTCGGTGACGATGACATCCTGCAGCGTGGCGAAGGAGCAGTCGGCCAGTTCCAGCGCGATGCCGTGCAGCGAGTCCATGGCCTGCTGGCCTTCCCGTGTCGGATCGCGCGGCACTTCTAGCAGCTGGAGGATGACTTTTTGGTCGGCGCCGAAGACCTCGCCCGATGCCAGCCGGGCAAGCATGGCATACGCCACCTGACCCGCCGCTCCCGTGACCGCCACGCGAATCGCGCTCATGACATTTCGCTTTCCGTCAACCGGCGATCAGCGGACATTTTCGGCGCCGGTCCCTACCGAAAGTGCTGTCGCCCTCGACCCCAAGCCGGCTAAGCCATACGCTATAGGGTATTGAAGCGGAAACGGGTCGGCTATTCAGGAGTCCAGGCGATGGCAGGCGTGAAAGTGGGCATCAACGGTTTCGGGCGCATTGGCCGGCTGGTCTTTCGCGCCCTGGTCGAGCAGGGGTTGCTCGGCAATACGCTCGATGTTGTCGCCGTCAACGACCTCGTGCCGGCCGACAACCTGGCGTATCTCTTGAAATACGACTCGATCCAGGGCCGTTTCAACGGCACCGTCAGCAGCGAAAAGTCGGCCGCGAACGTGGAGGAAGACGACACTCTCATCGTCAACGGCCACAAGATCAAGTGCCTCGCCGTTAAGGAAGGACCGGCGGCGCTCCCCTGGAAGCAGCTGGGCGTCGAGTACGTCATCGAATCGACGGGCCTGTTCACCGAGGCCGACAAGGCCAAGGGACACATCGCCGCCGGCGCCCGCAAGGTCATCATCTCCGCGCCGGCCAAGGGCGAGGACATCACCATCGTCATGGGCGTCAACCACGAGAAGTACGACGCCGCCAAACACGCGATCATCTCCAACGCCAGCTGCACGACCAATTGCCTGGCGCCCGTCGTCCACGTCCTTCTCAAGGAAGGCTTCGGCATCGAAGAGGGGTTGATGACCACGGTCCACAGCTACACCGCCACGCAGAAGACGGTGGACGGCCCCTCGAAGAAAGACTGGAAGGGCGGCCGCGCCGCGGCGATCAACATC
This sequence comes from Gemmatales bacterium, assembly GCA_038239465.1. Lineage (GTDB taxonomy): Bacteria > Planctomycetota > Planctomycetia > Gemmatales > Gemmataceae > JBBSES01. The sequence continues at coordinate 476 of JBBSES010000075.1, read as the reverse complement.
ATCCCCTCGACCACCGGCGCCGCCCGCGCGGTCGGCCTCGCCATCCCCGAGGTCAAGGGCAAGCTGACCGGCATGTCCTTCCGCATCCCGACGCCGACGGTTTCCGTCGTGGACCTCACCGTCCGCACCGTCAAGGAAACCAGCTACAAGGACATCTGCGCCGCCATGAAGAAGGCCAGCGAGACCTACCTGAAAGGCTTGCTGGCCTACACCAGCGACGAGGTGGTTTCCAGCGACTTCATCCACGACGCCCATTCCAGCATCTTCGACGCCGGCAGCGGCATCGAGTTGAACAACAAGTTCTTCAAGCTGATTAGCTGGTACGACAACGAGTGGGGCTATTCCAATCGCTGCGTCGATTTGCTGCGGTACATGGTGGGGAAGTCGTAGGGGCGCCGGATTGAGATTGTGTCATCGGCCGCGCGGTCTGCACCTAGCTCCAGGCTCGGCGAGCGTCGAGGCGTAAGCCCGACGTG
>JBBSES010000074.1:0-12621 GCA_038239465.1 Gemmatales bacterium | reverse complement strand
TCGGCGTCGGCGGCGATGATGCGATCGGACTCGACGACGCTTCCCTTGTGGTCCTTCACGGTGGCGAGGGCGCGGGCGAGCGCGAGATGGCCGCGCACGTTGGTCGGCGACAAGTCGAGGATGTGCCGCGCCGTCGCTACCGTGTCGTGGACGTTGCCGCTAAAACGAGCCAGGCGCAATTGAGCGTCGGCGAGGCGAATCAACGCCGGCAGGTTATCGCCATCGAATTTCAAGACGGCCTGGCACATCTCGACGGTGGCGTCGTCGTCGCGCTCGTCGTAGAAGTGGTCGGCGAGGATGAGACGATTGCGCGTATCGCCGCCGAGGAGCGAGGTGACGTTGGCCAATGCCTCCTGAGCCTTGTCGGCGCTGCCCAGCTTTTTGAGCGCTCGCGCCAATCCGAAATAGACGGCGGGCAGGCGGCCCGCGGGTCGGCCCAGCAGCCGTTCGTACTCGTGGGCGGCGTCGGCGAACTTGGCGGCTTCGCGCAAGACGCGGCCGAGCGCGACGCCGACCGTGACGGCCGACGCTTCGTTGCGGCCCTGGCACGACAGAAACGCACGTGCCACGGCCTCGCCTTTGGGACAGTCGCCCGCCTTGGCCAACGTGCGCGCCAGGAGGTCCATGGCGCCGGCGTCGCCCGCGTCTTCCTCCAACAGTTTTTGACAAATCTCAATGGCCTTGCCAAACCAGCGCTGCGCCGCCAGGACGGAGGCCACGCCCAGCCGCGCCTTGCGGCCCGAAGCCCCGGTCGGCGGCACCTTGCAATACTCGGCCCGCGCCTTCTCGTATTCCGCCGTGAATTCCAGCACTGCGGCGAGAGCAAGCCGCGCTTCCGTATCGTCGCAATTCTGGTGCAGTAAGTCCTTGTAGACCTGCTTGGCCTCGCCCGTCTCGCCGACCTGCTGGTGATACTCGGCGCGCGTCAGTAGATAGTCGCGTTCGTTGGCGCTATCGGGACGGAGGCCGGTCAAAATCTTGTACGCCACCGCGGGATGATAGAAGTACAACTCCACGCGCGCCGTACCGATTTGAGCCGCGACGTTGCCGGCGTCGGCTTGCAGGATTTGCTGATAGAGAAAGCCGGCCACCTCGGCGTCGCCCGATTTGACGAGCGTGGCCGCCAGATCGAGGCGGTCGGCGGTCGCGTCCGGCTTCTTGGCGATCAGCGTCTGTGCCGTCTCGATGACCTTGCCGCGCTCGCCCAGCCGCGCGTAGGCGCGAACAAGGAGCGAAAGCACGTCGGTATCGTCGGGCTTCTTTTCGCGGAGCGGCAGCAGGAACGCGAGGGCGTCGCCGGGCCGCTGAATGTCGAGCAGCAAACCGGCGAGTTCCGCGCTGACCTTATCGTCACCTGGCTTGATCGAGGCCAGCGAGCAATCGTAGAGCGCCGCCGCCTTGGTCGTATCGCCATCGTAGGCATAAGCGCGGGCGAGTTTGACGAGTACGTCTCGATTGTCGGGCGCCAGTTCCAGGGCGCGTTTCAGGGTGGCGATGGCCTGGCGATATTCCTTGCCGGCGACCAGCACGTCGGCCAGACCAAGGCGCGCTTCCACGTCGTCAGGCGCCTGCTCGATCAACGCTTGATATTGCTCGACCGCCTTGCGCCGCTGTCCGGCGCGGACGAGGATGCCCGCATATTCGCGGCGCACGGCGCGGTCGTCGGGGAAGCGGCGGATGTATTCGTCGAAGCGGCGGATGGCTAAATCGAGGTCGTTCAATCGCACGGCGGTGCGCGCGGCCCCGAGCAGGATGGCCCGCTCCGCCCCCGGCTGTTCCGCGATGCCGGGCGCCTGGGCGCCGGGCGGCACGGCGCGCGGCGGCGGCAACACGCTCGGATCGGCCTGAGCCATCGGTCCTGGCGGCGGCAGTATCCGCGGCGCCGCCAGGAGTGGGACGGCCGGCCATTGGTTCGTGTTCGGCGCCGCGCCGGGATGAGGAATGGCTTCGTCCGTTTCCGGAACTGCTTGATGAGGAAGGAAGCCGGCGGGGACGACTTCCGGCTCCACCGAGCGCGGTGACGAAGAAGTCCGCGGCCGCCAGCCATCTTCCCTGGCGTCGGCCGCTTGGGGGACGGGCGCAATTACTACCTCATTCGCCGGGGAAATCGGTGGAAGAGACGACTTTCGCTGACGCGGCTTCCAGCCATCCGCGGACGACGGCTCGCTCCCCACGGCGATGACCGGCGCGGCTAGTATCGAAGCAGGCGAGGACGGTGATTCCGCCGCGGCGTCGAGAGCGAGACTCTCAACGGAAGGGCCGTTTTCATAGAGAAAACAGGGGCATAGCATCGCCGCGCAGCAGGCGACGACGAGGGAGTGCCAACGAACGCGAAGGAAAATGTTCTTCATGTCGATCGGTCCACCAGGCGATTGGTCGGCTCAGACAGACCAGGGCGATTCATTCGGCCGCCTTATTCACGTGCGTGCGGCAACTCGCCTGGCCGAACGTCTTGCCCCCGGCGGTCAACAGCACCTGGCAATCGTGGTCGCCGACCGACCGGGCCACGCCGTTCAACACCAGCGTGCGCTTCTCGCCCGCTCCGAGTTCCGGCACGTCCCAGGTGACGCGATGCGTCTCTGCATCATAGGCAGCGCCGTCGCTGGCCCGCACGAAGGCAATCCCTTCGGGCAATTGGGCCGTCACGCGCAATTGCTTCGCGGTCGTGTCGTCGTCGTTGCGTACGGTCCATTCGTAGGCGCATGCCCAGCCGGGATAGCAGACAGACGGTCCATTGCCACTGACTGCGAGGCGCGTTTGATGCACTTGCAAACGCACCTCCTGCTCGGCCGGCGCCGTTTCGCGCGCCGTCGCGCAGACGCGGACTACCGCTTCGCCGGCGCGCGTCGGCGTGACCGCCAGGTCCAGGGTGCGCGACTGGCCGACTTCCAGGGTGCCGATCTCGTTTTCCAAATCGGCGCCTGCCGGGTGACGCAAGCCAGGAGGCAATAGAGTCTGCAGCGTCACGTCGCGCGCCGGCAACGTGCCGGCATTGCGCAGCGTGAACTGCAGCGGAGTCGGCTCGCCCACGGCGGCGCCTTCGGCCTGCTTCACGGTAAGAAGCAGTTCGGGACGCTTGACGGTCACCACCTTCGTGTTGCTTGCACTCAGTTCATAACGAACCGTCACGTCGTTGACGATACGCGGCTTCGCTGTTCCCTGCTTAAGCTGCAAACGCAGCCGCAAGACACGCTGCTCGCCTGGCGCAAGAGTGCCCAAGGACCACAACAGTTGGCCCCGCATCCGCTCCGGCTCAGGGGTGGCTTCCACCAATTCGTGTTCCGGCGGGAGGGTATCGATTACCATAACCCGGAGAGCCGGCGCGGCACCATTGTTGCTTATAATAATTTCAATTGTCGCCGCGGAGCCTTGCTCGATGCTTTCCGGCGATCGCTGTTCGACTTCGACATTTGGCTTCGGGTGGCCGGCCGAAAGGGCTGAGGGATCCGCGCTAATTGCCGTGAGTACTGTAAATGCGTACCATATCGGGAGTGCTTGCATGCTTCCTCCAGCCCAAACTTAATCATGCTTCAGAGAGTCGCTGGCCCAATGAAGGGGTACGATGAGCCATAACGCCCGTGTAATCCTTACCATCGGCAGATCTAGCCGCGGGATATGAGATTTTGGCTCCATCTAGGATACTTTGGATGAATTCAAAGCGCCTGGTAAGCATGGTGAGCGATAATGCTGTCTTAAACGCTTTCTTTCACCTAGCCAATGTGAATTGCGCCGCCTCGCTGGCTTGACTGGCTTGCCGCGCGTTCTGCGAACGATAGTGCCCATCCATTGAAGGGGGAGGCCCTACCCCTTTTTTCGCCCCTGGGAACCGCGACCTCATGACTTACCCCCGCTTCCGTCACGTGGTCATCGTTGTCGCTACCTTGATGTGCCTCGGCTACTTGACGTACCGGGCGGCGTTCACGTTTAACCTGACCAGTCCCTACGCCATCTTCGCCTCGGTGTCGCTCTACGTCGCCGAGTGTTACAGCGTCCTGTTGTTCCTGCTATACTTCTTTCAAGTATGGGATCCACACGAACCGTCGGAGATGCCGGCGTTGGAAGGGCGCACCGTGGACGTCCTCGTGCCCACATACAACGAGGACGTGTCGCTGCTGCGCGCCACCCTGCAAGCGTGCCTGGCAATGGATTATCCGCACAAGACTTACGTCCTGGACGACGGCAAGCGGCCCGAGGTGCAGGCGCTGGCGGAGGAACTGGGCGTCGTCTACCTGACGCGGCCGGACAACCGTCACGCCAAGGCCGGCAATCTGAACCATGCCCTGGAGCGCACCGACGGCGAGTTCGTCGTCATCTTCGACGCCGACCACGTGCCGGAGCGGAACTTCATCCATCGGCTCATTGGCTACTTCCATGACGAGCAACTCGGCTTCGTGCAGACGCCGCACGCCTTCTACAATTTCGACTCGTTTCAGGCGCGTTTCGATCACAAGAAACGGCAATACTGGGAAGAGGGCCAACTCTTCTATCGCGTGATTCAACCGGGTAAGAATCGGTGGAACGCGGCCATCTTCGCCGGCAGCGCCGCCATGTTCCGCCGCAAGGCGTTGGAGAGCATCGGCTATATCGCCTCAGAGACGATTACCGAGGACTTGCATACCAGCCTGCGCATCCACGCCAAGGGCTGGAAATCGCTGGGACTCAGCGAAAGGCTCATCGTCGGCCAGGCGGCGCCGGACGTGACCACGTTCCACTCGCAACGGCTGCGCTGGGGCGAGGGCAACCTGAGCATCTTCGCTTACGACAGTCCCCTGACGGCGGCCGGCCTCACGCTGCCGCAACGCCTCTGCTATCTCGGCTCGATGATCCACTGGGCCGGCGGCCCGTTCATGCTCCTCATCTATTTGACGCCGCTGCTGATGCTCTTCACGGGGATACCGCCGGTCGCGGAATTCACCTGGCCGCTCATCACCATCATGAGTCTCTATCTCCTTATCAGCCTGTTCGGAGCCTATGTATCGTCCAATAGTTACTGGTCGTTCTGGAACTCCGAACTGTACACGATGGCGAGCTTCTTCACGCAAATCCGAGGGACGCTTCGCGCCATTTTCCGCCGCGGTAAGCAAAGCTTCGTGGTAACGAGCAAGCGCGGCCGGCAGGCCAAGGGGACGGGACGCTTCATCCGGCCATATGTCCTGCTGATCGTCGCGTCGGTGTTGGCCCTCTTTTGGGGCTGGTATCGGCCTTTGGCGGGCATTTCCGACGACTACTGGCGGCCATTGCTGGCTTCCATCTGGGCCGTCTTCCACGCCACGCTGGCCTTCGTCGTCATCCGTCGATCGATGTGGCCGGAAAACCATCGCTTCGCCTATCGGCATACCGTCTATCTGCCTATCGCCTACGAAACGCGCGGGACGGCCATGCGCCGCTTTGGCATCAGCGCCGACCTAAGCGAAGCGGGCGTCGCGCTCGTGGCCTACGAACGATTGCCCGTCGGCAGCGATATGCGGCTCACCTTGCACGGCGCCGGCGAGACGATCGAATGCGCCGGCAGCGTGCAATCGGTCAAGGGTCTGTCGCGCGGCGGCACGCAGGGCGCCGGCGGGCTGAGCGGCTTTCGCCACGGCGTCGCCTTCCACGACCTGACCCCCGGCCAGACCGATGCGCTCAATCGCATCTGCCTGCAATACGCGGTGCCCCTGCTCTACGAGGAATACGACACCAGCCGCGAGCGCAGCCGCTGGCAAATCTTGACCACCTGGCTCGACCGTGGCCTTCGCCAACGGCGTCTGGCGGCGCGGCGCCACTATCGCCTTCCCCTGGTGCTGCAACCGGAGGATGGTACGATGCCCGCCATCTATACCGTCACCGACGATATCAGCCGCACGTCGATCCGCGCCTTGTTGGACGTACCCGTGGCTGCCGGCGCCGAGGTGAACTTCTTGTTGCCCCTTCCGGCGGGCGATGTCCGCGGCAAGGCGCGCGTGCTGCGCGTGCTTGCCCACAGGGTCGGCAGTCACGACTATCACATGTGCATCCTGGAACTCATGAGCTTCGAGGACCAGGGCCGCGTGGCGCTGCAAAACCTGCTCGCCCCAGCGGAGACGGCCGAGATGGATGCCGTCCTCAACCCCGATGCCGAGCCGGTGCGCGTGCCGATGCTTCGTCCGGTAATGCTCGGCGTAATGGCACTCATTCCTCTCCTTGTCGTCCTCGCCGCGCTCTTCCACTACGTCCACCGCGACGACTTATTCTTGCTCGACGTGGCCCAGCGCGGCGGCCCGCTCACCGTCGAACAGGAGTCGCGCCTCGACGGCGTCTTTCAAAGGACCATGGCGCAACCGCGTCCCGACCAGGACCGCCTGGTGCTACTTGACGAAGCCATGATTCGCCTCGGCCGCCTGGACCGCGTCGCCGACGTTGCCCGGGTGCTGGCCCTGCGCGACCGCCAGAACAACGACTTGCAATTGGCCCTTGCCCGGGCCTACTCGAACAGCCAGGAGTATGCCAAGGCGGAGGTCGAATATCAGCGGCTGTACATGCGCATGCAGCGCGGCCAACTGACGCCGCTCCAGCAGCGGGAACTGCTCCTCGCGGCCGCGCGTTCCGCCGTTCACGCCGGCCACCTCGATGACGCCGTGGTCCGCTTCCGCGAGCTGTTTAAGCTCGATAAACCCGACGTGGCCCTGCGCGACGAGTTCGCCGGAGTCCTCACCCAGGCGACCCACTATGGCGAGGCCGTGCAGATACTTCAGACCGGCGACCTCGATTTCGATGGCCGCCTGCTCCTGGTCACGGCCTATCTCATGGCCCGCGATTACGAGGCGGCCGAGACGGAAGCCCGGCGAGTGCTCAAGGAAAAGCCGGCCGACCCGCGCGCCGAAATCCTGCTCGCCGCCGTCATGGCCGGCAAGAAAAACTACGCCGCGGCCCGTCTGATCTACGACCGCGTGCTGCGCGCCTATCCCAACAATCCTGAGATCCGCCTCCGACTGGCACAATTGGCCCTGTCGAGCAAGGCGTACGACCAGGCGCTGCCTCTGTTTCAGCAACTGCTGGAAAAGGGTCAGGCAACGCCCGAAGTCGTTCACGGCTATGTGGACGCCGCCGCCAGCGCGGGCGATCCCGGCGACATCGACAAGCCGACTGTCCTGAAGATCGCCGCCGCCGCGCTCGACAAACCCGGCGACGACGCCACGTTCCTCGCGCGGCTCGCCTGGGTGCTGCAGCGCGTCAAGGAGAATGACAAGTCGGTCGAGGTGCTGGAGCGGGCGCTCGCGCTGCAGCCGAAAGACGCCGCGATCCGCAAGCAATACGTCGGGCTGCTTTTGACCGCCGGCCGCTGGCAGGACGCCATCGACTTCCTTAAAAGCGGCGCCGAGGACCGCCTCGCGCGCGAACTGCTCGTCAGCCTCTATTTGAAGAAGCAGGACTTCGCCGCGGCCGAGAAGGAGGCGCGAGCGATCTTGAAGGACTACCCCGACGACCGCGGCATCCAGCAATTGCTGGCCGACATTTTGGCCTGGAACAAGGACTATCCCCAGGCGTTACGGATGTTGGAGATGCTGGCGAAAGCCGACCCCAAGGACGTGGAAGTTCAAGCGCGCATCGCCGAGGTGACGCTCTGGAGTGGCGACTACCCAGCGGCCCTCGCGCGCTACCAACAATTGCTGGCGACTTCTTTCGACCAACCCAAGTTATGGCCCGGCTTCGTGGACGCGGCGGCGAGCGCCAAGGAATTGACCGCCGCCGATCTCGCGACCGCCCTGCGCATCGCCGAGCGGACCATCGCCGATCCTCCGCGCGACGCCGCTTTCCTCGGACGGCTCGCCTGGGTACTCTATCGCGGCGACGAGCGCGAGCAGAGCGGCCAACTCATCGACCGCGCCGTGGCCCTCGATCCCAAAGAGCCGGCCGCGCGCCGCGAATTGGCCGGCGTCCTGGCCGCGCTCGGCAAGTATCCCGAAGCCGCCCGCCTGTTCCAGGGTTTGACCCTCACCCGCGCCGACCGCTATCAACTCGCCAACATTTACGCTGCCGAGAAAGACTTCGACGCCGCGGAGATGCAGGCCCGCGTCCTCCTAAAGGAAGAGCCGACCGACAAGAAGGCACAGCGCCTGCTCGCCGACGTCTTGACCTGGAAGCGCGACTATCCCCAAGCGTTGGCCGTGCTGCGAAAGATGGCCGCGGCGGCCCCGGACGAAACGCCGCTGCAAGCGCGCCTCGCCGAGGTGACGCTCTGGAGTGGCGATTACCCCGCGGCCCTCGCCATCTACCAAAAGCTTCTCGAAGCGTCGTTCGATCAGCCGGACTTGTGGCGCGGCTTCGTGGACGCGGCCGCCGGCACTGCCACGCTGGCCGAGACGCAGGTGAAGTTGGCCGACCGCGTCTACGAGGCGACCATCGCCGACCCGCCGGCCAACGCCCTGTTCCTGGCCCGACTCGCCTGGATCCTCAACCGCGCCGGCGACAAGACCCGATCGAGCACGCTCATCGACCGGGCCGTGAAGCTCGATCCGCGGGAACCCGCGGTGCGCCGCGAACTGGCCGGCGTCCTGGCGGCGCTCGGCAAATACCCCGAAGCCCTCACCATGTACAAGGGCCTCGATCTGAGCGTGGCCGACCGCTTTCGCCTCGTCGGCATCTACTCCGGCGACACCGACTTCGCCGCGGCCGAGACGGAGGCCCGCGCCATCCTCAAGCTGCGGCCCACCGACGCGCGGGCCAGGATGCAACTGGCCGACGTCCTCAGCTGGCGCGGCAAGTATCAGGAAGCGGCCGCCATTTATCGGCAACTGCTCGACGCCGACCCGGGCAACGCGGCGCTGGCCGTCAAGCTCGCCGATGTCGCCCTCTGGTCGGGCGATTATGACAGCGCCCTGCGGCAATATCGGGAGATTCTCGCTAAGGATCCCAGGCAGCCGCACCTGTACCCCAGCCTCATCGACGCCGCCAGCAGCGCGACCGAGCTCGACGGTCTCTCGAAGAAGACCGTCCTCCACATCTACGAACAGGCTCTCGAGAGCAAACCGAAAGACCCCCGGTATCTAAGCCGTCTCGCCTGGGTACTCAATCGCGTCAAGGAGCCAAAAAAGGGCATCCCCTTGCTGGAACGGGCGTTGAATCTCGATCCCGCCTCGCGGCCGATCAAGCTGCAACTGGCGGAAGCGCAATACGCCGCCGGCAATTTCGCGGCGGCGGAGAAGTTGTACGCGGAGTTGTTGCGGACGAAGTCAAAATAGCCGTGAATGCTGCCTTCCGTTTAGCCACGCTTCATAGAAGCGTTGTCGGCACGACGCTCCTAGGTTGCGGTGGCAAGTGGCTTCACGATGGAGCTGAGCCAGGCGGGTTTGAGGGCGACGGGGCCGAAGGGAAGCGGGCCAAAGATGTCCTGAAATGACGCTACTAGCAGCGAGCGTTCCTCCGACAAGCTTGGCATACGACAGAGATCCAGAACTGCGTCAAAGAGATCTCGTATTTCATCGACCCAAATGACGCCGAACGCCGCTCCCAAGATCGAATCTCGAATCTCCTGTAGTCGCCTGAGTTCGTCACTTGCTTCACATGCGTCCCACCACGTATACCAGAGGTTCTCATACCCTACTAACACATCAGCATGGTCCTCCGCAGTTGCGAGTGTCTTATGATCGTGGTTTAACAAGCCCCCAGCACGCCAGCAACACGCACAGCCAAACAGCCGCAACTTCCGGTCGCTCGACTTGCCTCGGAGGAACTCCAGCATGGGCGTCGGATCGGTGCAGGCCAGCCACTCGGTTTCCGTCATAGGGCATTTCCTCCGGCACTAGCTTACCCGGTTCCGCCCCGAACCGAATTTGGGCAAGGCCAGAGAAGGTTCTCAGCGGCAAACGGGCGGTCGAAACAACCGAGGTTTGCAGGCTTGGAAGGCTTTGTATGCTCGTACAGGAAGCCGCACGGGCACAGGTTCATGGCGGCGACGAGCACGAAGTTGGTCGAGGTCAGGGCGCGCGAGATGGCGACGCGGCGTTCCTCTAGGGGTTGCCGAAATGCCTCCAAACCGCGGCGATTAAACTCGGACAGTTCGTCGAGAAATAAGACGCTTAAATGAGGCATGCTGGTTAGTGAATTATTTCACAATCCGGATCGCCACTAAATAAGCACAGTATCGCAAGCGCTGGATTAAAGCAGACTGTAGGGAAGGCCCGCCATGCAACACCGTTACGTCTGGCCCATCGCAGTTGTTATACTTATCCTTACGTCTGTTTGGCTGCTGCCGTGGCTGATGCCGTTCCCCGTGCGGGCATACGAGCGACTTCAAGTAGGCATGACGGCAGCCGAGATCGAAGCAGTAATCGGATTGCCGCCCGGCGACTACAGCGGAAGGGACTCTTTCCAACAACGATCGCGGCATTGTCCTTCTGTGATGGCAAAAGGCATTCGCGTCACCGATGTACGCTACTTCGACGGCAGACCGTCTATCAGTTCTCCTGCAAAATTTAATACAGTGAGTTGGACGTGGGAGGAATATGGTATTGTAGCTGATTTCGACGAGAGCAAGGAAGGCGACAAGGCGTTCCACATTGCTCTCCGTAAGTATCTTAGCTTCGATCGACCGTCATTATTCGACCGCCTCAAGGAGACACTCGGCACTCCGTAGGATCTAGGTGTTCGTCTGGCCCACAGGTCATGACGACTTCGAAGAAGCGTTGCGGCACAACGCCGCGCTGAAGCGTCGGTGAACTAAAATGGTCGGCGCCTTTACCGGGCCCACAGCTTGCGATCAAGGCTACGGTAGCCGATGGCCTCGCTCAGATGGGCCGCCGTGATGTCAGCGCAGGGTTCCAGATCGGCGATGGTGCGGGCCACTCTCAATATCCGGTCGTGGGCGCGGGCCGACAATCCCAGGTCTTCCATCGCGGTTTTCAAGAGGGCGCGCGACTCGTCGGCCAACGGGCAATGGCGGCGTAACTGCCGGCTGTTCATGCGGCCATTGAGCCGATGGTTGTCGGCGCCGAAGCGCTTGCGTTGCACCGCTCGCGCCTTATGGACCTGCTCGCGCATGACCGCGCTGGGCGTGCCGTCGGCGTTGGACGCCAGTTCGTGGAAGGGCACCGACGGTACTTCGATGTGCATGTCGATGCGGTCCAGGAGCGGCCCGCTCACCTTGCTCATATAGCGTTCGATCTGCATCGGCGAACACTTGCAGGCCCGCTTGGCGTCGCCCAGGAAACCGCACGGGCACGGGTTCATGGCGGCGACGAGGACGAAGCTGGCCGGAAAATTGGTCGAGGTCAGGGCGCGCGAGATGGTGACGCGGCCTTCCTCCAAGGGTTGCCGCAACGCTTCCAGACTGCGGCGATTGAACTCGGGCAGTTCGTCGAGAAAGAGGACGCCGTTGTGGGCCAGCGAGATTTCGCCCGGCGCCGGCACGCTGCCGCCGCCGACCATGCCGGCATCGCTGATGGTATGGTGCGGCGAGCGAAAGGGGCGCGTGGCCAACAGCGGTTCGTCGGCTTTGAGCCGGCCGACGGCGCTGTAGATGCGGCTCGTTTCCAGGCTCTCAGCGGTGGCCAGTGGGGGCAAGATCGTCGGCAGGCGCCGGGCCAGCATGGTCTTGCCAGTGCCGGGGCTACCTATCATCAGCACGTTATGGCCGCCCGCGGCCGCGACAACGACGGCGCGCTTGGCGAACTCTTGGCCGCGCACGTCGCTGAAATCCACGTCGTAGCTATTGAGGGTGGCAAACAGTTCTTCCATGCGCGACGGCACCGGCTCAGCCGGCAAGTCGCCGGAGAGGATGCCGACCGCTTCAGCAAGGGAGCCGACGCCGAAGACGCTTACCGCCTCGACGACGGCGGCCTCGCGGGCGTTGGCGGCGGGCACCAGCAGCCGAGGGATGCCGAGTTCAGCGGCGGCCATCGCCATCGATAGCGCCCCCTTGACGGGCCGTACCGTGCCGTCGAGGGCCAATTCGCCGACCAAGGCCCAATCGCGGATATGCTCGGGCAGGAGTTGCCCCGTGGCGACCAACATGCCCATGGCGATGGGTAGGTCGAAGCCGCCGGCATCCTTACGCAAGTCGGCGGGGGCGAGGTTGATGACGGTGCGGCCCGTGGGTCGGGCATATCCCAGGTTGGCCAGGGCACGCTCGATGCGATGGATGCTCTCGCGCACGGCCATTTCCGGCAGGCCGACGAGGACGGTCTTAGGCAACCCGCCCGAGGCATCGACCTCGACCTCGACGGGGACGCCGTCGATGCCGACTAAGGCAAAAGTGTTCAGTTTGGCGAGCATCACGCTATGGTATACGGCCGGACAGCGGAACGCTACTGCTTGCCCAGCAGTAAATCGACGACCCAGCAGCCGCGGGCGTGCGGGCCGGGGCTATGGCAGTGGCTGAGGATTTCGGCGTTGTCGCAACCGGCGTCGATGAGTGCAGGGTTTCCGAATCGATGACCTTCTTGATGCGAATCGAGTGCATGTCTACGTCCCTTTGGAGGTTCGACACAACGTTTCTTCGAAGTCATCTTGAACTCGCTTCCAGCCGAAGCGCATGAAAACGAGCGTTTGCTTGGCGAGCGGGGGGCGTTAGCCCCAATACCGTTTAACGAAGCTCGATGTTCAGTACGATGTACAGTATTTTTCAGGCGATTTTTCAATGTACAAACAAGTGAACATCGTCCT